>NZ_DAITON010000047.1:0-4587 GCF_036834105.1 Anoxybacillus sp.
ATCGGGTGTGCTGCGTGAATCAGAGGTTAAAATGTCAATTTGGATGTATATAGATGATCGTTTTGTTCAACAACATATCGATCTTTTAAGACGATGTCACATAGATGCGATACGTATGGATGAACTGTCGTATCAAGAACATCAAGTCATTTCAACGTATTCATCTATCTTTCAACAAGAAGAAGAGTACGTGTATTTAACACCTTTTGGCGAATTTTTGCTAGAACATGAGAAATATACACATTTATTTGAAACGAAGTATTTCGCTACGAAACAAGTGATAAAAATGATAGAAAAAGATAAACAGTTCTCCATAGATCAAATAAAAGAACTTGTAAAAAAGCTAAAGTATGCAGAAAGAATCATTCCAGACTTACAGCATGAGAAAGAATTTGAAAAAATTGATCAAAAAAAAGTAAAGTTTCATTTGTATAAATCGATCACAGGAAAAGTATTCCGTCTTGCTTATCGGTACGATGAAGCTGAGGATCAGTTATATGCTAACTATTTATGGTTTGATCATAAGCAATACGAACGGGAAGCAGAGAAAGGTGTCGGACTGTACGAAGCATACGATGAATTTCAAGACGTTACGCATCTTATTCTCGGAAATACAATTAAGTGAGGGGAATAATAATGAGTCATTCAGCCATTTGTAAACGGTCATATGATATGAAATTGATTACCCCCCTCGCCATGCATGGGGCGAACCCGAAGCAACAGGCGGAATTTCGCATCGCATCGTGGCGCGGTGTGTTGCGGTATTGGTGGCGAACACTTCAAGAAGAAAATAACAATGAAACGTTGCTAAAAAAAGAAGAGACGCTGTTCGGCGGAACGATGATCAACAAACAAAAATCACCTATTGCTTTTGTGCTAGAAAAAGAGATGGTGAGTGCGAAAAAAGAAAATGTTCTTCCACATAAACAAGGGACTGCTGTTCCAGCTATTCCGAGCGGATATACTGTGACGGTGACGATGCAAGCGCGCAACCGACATGAACAGCTCGTGCACACGTATGATTTGTATGTGCAATATATGCTTCATCTTGCTGGCATGGGACAGCGGGCGCGGCGCGGATTCGGGGCGATGCAATGGGAAAATCATCAATGGGAAAATGTTGCGCAGTTTTCCCATAGCTTACAACAAATTATTCAACAACTAGATGTCGGCGAACATTTTTCATTTTCAAACCAAGGGTGTATAGTAAAGCGAAAAAAACATGTTAACACACGTTACCCTGTTTTATCAGCTGTTTGGATTGGTGAGGGGATGAAATCTCCGCAAAGTATATTGCTTAAATATGGACAAGCATCGCATGAAGCAAATGGTGGCGGTGAACTTGGATGGGTGCGTGGCAGAAAAAAGTGGGCTTCGCCATTATGGTGCACTGTAAGAAAAATTGGTGACTTATACTATCCAGTTGTTACAGAAGTGA
The DNA here is from genome assembly GCF_036834105.1 of Anoxybacillus sp. Lineage (NCBI taxonomy): Bacteria > Bacillati > Bacillota > Bacilli > Caryophanales > Anoxybacillaceae > Anoxybacillus > Anoxybacillus sp. The sequence goes on from NZ_DAITON010000047.1 coordinate 1,439, forward strand.
AGGCAAATGATGAAAAATATACGAGTAAACATTATGAGCGTCAACGGGATAAGTTTTTACAAATAGTTGGGGTGAAATTATGACGAACCGCCATGTTGTCATTTTTACAATCGGTCCTGTCCAGTCATTTATTGCTTCTGCGCGAAGAACAGAAGATTTGTGGAGCGGGAGTTACATTCTTTCTTATTTAGCAAGGGAAGCGATGAAAGCGTTGTATCAAATGGATGAAAAAGCTGAAATCGTATTTCCGAACGTGTCGAAAGAAGAATTAAATAAGCCGAACGCAAAAAATTTTCATATCGCATCCATTCCGAACCGTTTTACTGCGATCGTCCATGGGAGTTCGCAGGAAGTATACGCGCGGTTAAAAGAAGTGGAACAAAGTGTACGTAACGTTTTTACGGACTTTTGTTTTCAAGCAATTGAAGAAGTGTTTTCTTCTTTAAGTGCAAAAGAAAAGGACAAGTTGTGCCAATTAACGGAGCGACAAATTCGCTCATTTTTAGAAGTATATTGGATTATTGAACCGTATGGAGATGAATCGTTTAAACAAGCGCGCGAGCGAGGAGAGAAACGACTTGGAGCGTTAAAAAACGAAAAAATGTTCGAATATGTGACACAATCAAGTTTCGTTTGTACGGTTTGTAAAGAGCGAGAAGCGCTTTGTCTTGATGATATTCATCCGAATGATCGGTACGGTAGGATTAAACAAAAATTAGCTAAGACGTGGGCTCGACGCGCTTACGAATACAAGGAAAACGAAGAAAAACAAACGGGAAAAATTAAAAATTCGGAGTTTTTATGTGGCATTTGTTTAGGGAAGCGAGCGGCTCGTTCTTATTTTGAAGAAAAGTTTAAACAGGCCGGAGCAAACTTTCGCCCATTCCCTTCTGTATTGGATATTGGTCGCGGAAACTACTACGCCATTGTGATGATGGATGGGGACAACATGGGGAAATTGTTTAGCGGTGACAAACAACATGCGTATAGTGAAGTGAGTGAAAAGCTTGCGCGTTTTGCCCAACAACATGTGCCGCATATTGTCGAAAAACATGAAGGTAAGCTCGTTTATGCGGGAGGAGATGATGTACTAGCTTTTGTCCCTGTTGACAAAGCGTTAATCATCGCAGAAGAGCTACGTTTTGCATTCAGCGATCAAGAGAAAGGACTTGGTGACGGGGCAACAGCTTCATTTGGCATTATCATTGGACATAAAAAAGCACCGCTTCATATGTTGCTTGATGGAGTGAGAAAGTTAGAGAAACAAGCGAAAAGCTATAGAAAGGAAAAGGATGCGTTCGCTCTCTCGGTTTATATGGGAGCAGGTGAGATTTTAGAAACGGTATTACCATGGGAAATCGAACATGAAAGAACATCGCAATTGTTATTAAAGTTTGTCGACTTACTTCATACGACGTTATCATCGACGTTTATTTATCGCTTTTTAGAAGCATTTTCCCCGTTACTAGAACAAGGTGGGAAATGGAAACAAAAAGATATGCTTTATCTAGAACTTCATCGCTTATTACATCGCTCAAAGCGTGAAGGAGCCCAACATGTCGATGTTCGTCCGTACGTCGAAGATTTAATGAAATTGCACGACGTAGTCAAAACAGGATATGACTTTTTATATTTGTTAAAAATGTTGACGTTTTTTCGGCGGAAGGAGGGGGAGAAAAAGTGAGATTGTCGTTACGACCAATTGATACGTTTTTTTTCAAAACTCATCAAGTGACAGAAGCAGGGGAGCATACGGTGATGGAATCGATGTTCCCCCCACGTCCGAGCACTATTTATGGTGCATTGCGTGCAGCGTATATTCACGCCCATACGTCATTTGACGACTTTGAACAAGGAACAAATGACCATGTACGTACATGGATGGGGACGCCAAAGAGTCACGGAAATTTTCAGTTGCAATATTGCACATTATTTCGAAATGAACCGTTTCTTCCTTTACCGCTTGATTATCAGTTAATCGAAGAAGACGGTAACATATCGGCACACCCTCTTCAATTATCAAAAGATAACAGGCTATCATCCGTTTCAAATCCGTGGCGTTTGACTGCGACACGACGAGCAAAAACAAAAGATACGAAACATCATTATGTAGGTATGAACCATTGGAAACAGGCGCTGCTAAAAGGCAGTAGCATGACAGACGTTGTATCTTTATCTGCCGTTGTCATTTCAGAAGAAAAGGTGGGCATCCAGCTGAATACATATGCGCGGACGACAGAGGGCGGTCAACTGTATCGTGCAACGCATTATCGTTTTCACGACGGTTGGGAGCTTGCGGCATATATGGAGCACGCCCCTGACTTTTCAAATGTTTCGTTTGCACGCATTGGTGGCGAAAACCGTCCATGGGTTATTCAGCAACGAAATGATTCGTTCTCATTATGGAATGAAAAGGAAAAAGAAGACATCGCGAATCGTATTCGTCAAACGAAAAAAGCGAAAATCGTATTTCTTTCTCCAGCTATTTTTGCAGGTGGTGCACGCCCGCGTCAATTTGATGGGGAATATGTCACGTTACCGAATGGGCTGAAAGTGAAATGGCTCATCGGTGCCATTGGACGTCCAGAGCTGTACGGTGGTTGGGACATCGTTCGTCACCGCCCGAAAGAGCGCATGCCGATGATTCCAGCAGGTTCTGTCATTTATGTGCAAATCGAACGTGAAGAACATATTCCGTATCTTATGGAACTAGCAAGCGGCATGCATTTCACAGATGAAAACGCACATGAAGGATTTGGTTTCGCTATTATGACAAGCGCAAATGAAAGCAAGGAGGAATTATAAATGTATTCAATCGTACAACCATTTTTATTGCACGCAGTTACATCTGTTCATGCAGGAAGCGGAAGTGAAATTGGACTCGTCGATTTACCGATCCAACGCGAAAAACATACTGGATTCCCAAAAATCGAAAGTTCTTCGTTGAAAGGAGCGCTTCGTTACCATATGACGCTTTCTGCAAATGGAAACAAAGATGAAGAAAAAAAACTAGAACTCATTTTCGGTGGAGAAAAAGGTGACGACAATAATACAGTTGCAAGTGCTACCGCGTTAAGTGATGCGCGCATCCTTCTTTTCCCTGTCAAATCGATGCGCGGCGTTTTTGCGTGGGTGACGTGCCCACAAGT
>NZ_DAITON010000047.1:4687-15484 GCF_036834105.1 Anoxybacillus sp.
ACGTAAAAGATGCCGAACAAATTTATACGTACTTAGTAGGTGAGCGTAAGTTCCCAGAAGTATTTCAATTAGGTGGAAATAGTACGTTAGGACGCGGAATGATGAGAACGATGTGGCTAGGAGTGTGAAAAGATGAAAACGACACGTGTTGGAATTGAAAATGGTCGTGCTACATTTGCGTTTGAGGCAGTAAAAAAAGCAAAAGAAGGAGGAGTCAAGGATTTTAAGGCGTATCGGTCTTATGTAAAAAAAATGCCTTCCTTGATCCAAGTGAATGGACTTGGCCAAGCTCTTGCATTTTGTTTTCAAAAAGGAAAAGAATATGATGCGATTTATAACACATTGAGAGATTGGTTAAGAGAAAGGTATAAAGACAAATTCCAGGATAAGGAGTTTGTAGAGGTTGTCATTAGCTTATCAAGTGCTGAATATCGCACGTGGACGATGGAAGCGTTAGCGTTGTTAAACTGGATGCGCAAGTTTGCAGACGGAATGGCAAAGCAAGGAGAGTGAACTATGAATAATAAGCGTCACCCCAAAAAACAACAAGTGCGAGAAGAAAAATATTTTCTTCCGAAAGATACGCATGCGATTATTCGTACCGTAAACGATCAGCACCTAACTCATTTAGCGTACCGTTTACATTATGGACTATCTCATGAGTTTGACGAGAAAAAAGGCTGCTATGAAGTGGCGAAACGTCTTCCTGCCGTGCTCATTCATTCAGATGTTCAACAAGTAGCGAAACAAGCGCTTCTTCATCGTGAGCGTTCGCTTGCTTCTTTTGCGCACATCGCATCCGTTCGAAAGCTCAAAGCTACACCCGTAGGAAAAATTGTTCACGGACTTGGTGCCGGTCACGTTCGAGAAACAGCGTTGACAATTCATTCGACGTACGGAATTCCATACATTCCAGCATCGAGTGTAAAAGGTGTTGTGCGGCAATGGTGGATTGAAGCATACGGAGAAGGAAAAGAAACGGCGCTTACGCAGTCTAGCGAGGCAACAGCGATTTTCGGTACACAACAACAACGGGGATGCGTGCAGTTTTATGACGTTTATTTAGTAAACGGATTACAACTTGTTCCAGAAGTAATGACGGTGCATATGAAAAAGTATTATGAAAAGAGCGGAATGCCGACGGATGATCAACCGCCGACGCCTGTTTCGTTTTTTACAGTGAAAGTGGCAGACGTCGATATTTATTTATCTTGTTTACATCGTGATCATCAGCAGGCAGAGCAGCTATTAAAAAAAGCAACAGAGTGGACAATACGAGCACTTGAGGAGTTCGGGATTGGTTCAAAAACATCGTCAGGATATGGGTATTTTCGTCACGTTCGCGATGTGACAGAACAAGAATTCCTCCCGCTTATAAAGCAAGCGAAAGAGCAAGTGGCAAGCGAGATGCAAAAACAGCAGCAACAAAAAGAAGAACAATATCTCGCTTCTTTGTCTCCAGAAGAGCGATTAGTGAAAGAAATTGAACGATTAACGACAAACGAACAAGATCAGCAAAAAAGTAAATCTGAGTTATATAAACAAGTCATTGAAACAAAAAATAAAGAAGCTGCCCGAGCATTACAAACATATTGGGAAAAAATCGGCGAATGGAACGTAAAGCCGAAACAAAAAAAGCAATACGAGAAAGTGCAAGCGGTACGCACACTGTTACAGTAAATGCGATTCGAGAATGTAACATGCAAAGCTGATTACAGTCTAATGAAGGGGAGTTTTGCATAACGATTGAGAGTTTTTCTTTCTGCGCGTAGAAAGATCTGATTGGTCGCTGTGTCTCTTTATTGTTTCGTCTCATAAGTTGTTTGAATTGGTGAATCACTTCACAACTGTCGTCGACCTCCAATCTTGCAAAAACTTCGGGGGATCGACGACACTTCATTACGAAGTGAAAAATTGGCTGCGGATTGATTTCAGCGAGTTTGTATCGTACCTATGAGGAATTGAAGTGAAAATAAATAAGCCAGCGCGCTAGCCGCCGATTTATTTATTTTGGTTGACCATTTGACCACTTTTTTATGTGTTATGGACAAAAGTTTTTACTATCAGATTTTATGTGATGTCATATGAATACATGAAGATGAAGGATAAGGAAGGTTCACTCATGTTTATATGTATATGTGTTTGATGGTAAATTCATTTTTTTTTAACAAATAAAAGAAGAAAAAGTGTTGAAAAATATAAAAATTATGAGAAAATATAGTTAGTTCACGTGATTGTCGGAGGTGGGACATTGATTGAATCAATCGCCGAAATTGGAAAATGGGCGCTGGAAAAAAAGAAGAAAGCAGTTGTTGATCAGCTCATTGAAGATCATGGCTACTCGTATGCGATTAACATCTTATTATCTGAAGAAGATGGTGTATTTGTCTGGCAAGGTGTAGAAGTAGAAGAAGCTCATACAGACTTCAAAAAATATTTGTTCAGGAATGGTTCATCGCGAGGAACGAACTATTCCCCGACAGCAAGAATTACAACGATCGATAATACGTTTCAACAGAAAGTGTTAGGATGGTTTAAAAAAGTTAAAGATGCTGAACACTCTTATTTTTTTTCTATCTATGAACTACTTATGAACAAACATGAAGAAATTGTTTTCAATATTCAAGAGAAACTTGATCAATTAAAAGATCGAGCTATCGTATCAATTAAAATAAATGGTAAATTTTTGTATGATTTACCTTTGTTCGTTGAAAAATTTTTACTTCTTGTCAATGAAAAAGACTTAGAGTTGTGTGCTACGAATCAAGTATGTTCAGTATGTGGAAAGCAAAAAGAGGTCGTCATCGGGAAAATGTCGGTGTTCCGTTTTTATACTCTGGACAAACCGGGGTTTATTACGGGAGGTTTTAATGAAGATTTAGCATGGAGGAATTTCCCTGTTTGTTTGAATTGCAAGGCGTTTATTGAAGAGGGAAGGAAAATCATCGAGGAAAAGCTAAAATTTCAGTTTTATGGTCTGTCTTATTTTCTTATTCCGAAATTTATTCTTCCGTCTAAAATTAGCCGTGAAGATTATGAAGATGTACTGTATCTTCTTTTTTCACAGTTAAAAGATATACGACTCCAAGATAGAAAAATCCAGTCATTTATGACGACGGAAGAAGATATATTAGCGGTGCTCGCGGATGCAAAAAACACCGTTTCTCTCCAGTTGTTGTTTTTACAAAAAATTCAAAGTGCAGAACGTATTTTGCTGCTTATTGAAGATGTTCTTCCGTCAAGGTTAAGAGAAATTTTTCAAGCGAAAGCGTATGTAGAGAAGGTGCTTTCTTTTACTGATCGTCAATTCCATTTTGGAATAGTTCGGACGTTTTTTAATAGCGACGTAGACCGCTATTTTCTGACTATTGTAGAACGAGTGTTTAAGAAAGAACCGATTCATTTCACTTTTTTAATACCTTTTATCATGAAAGAAATTCGTCGTGATTTTTATGAAATCGAATCAAACGTAAATTTTTTCTATAAGGTGAGACACGCTATATCTGTTATTCTCTTTCTCGAACAATGTGGGGTGTTAAAAATGAAAGGGGGCAGCGTAGTGCCGAGCAAATTTGACGTGTTATTCCAAACATTTGGTCAGCAGTTGGATACGAACGAGAAGAAAGCTATTTTTTTGTTAGGTGCGCTAACACAAATGTTACTAGAGGTACAGTGGAAAGAGAGAGGAAGTCAGCCGTTTGTGAAGCAATTGATGGGATTGAAAATGGACGAGCGTACGGTAAGAGGATTGCTTCCAAAAGTAGTAAATAAGCTAAAGGAGTATGACGCATATCAAAAAAGCCATCAGCAGCTGGCAGAAGATATTTCTTCATTGTTTATGTCGTCGCAAAGAAATTGGAAGTTATCTGTCGATGAGTTGAACTTTTATTTTGTTTGCGGAATGAATCTTGTTTCAAAAGTGAAAGAATGTTTATTTGAAAAGAAGGAGGAAAAAACGAATGTTGAACAATCGGTCTGAATTGCTGTTTTTATATGATGTAATGTGGGCAAATCCAAATGGTGATCCTGTTGATGAAAATAAACCTCGGATCGATGAGGAAACAGGAAAAAATATTGTAACCGATGTACGTTTGAAGCGAACCGTACGGGATTATTTGCACGATTACTTAGAAAAAGAGATCTTCGTTCGTGAAATTGCTGATGAAAACGAATACATTCAAGACGCAAAAATGCGCGCGGAAGATTTTTTAGTGAAGGAAGGTGAGAAGCAAAACAAATCCAAACTGTCCTTAGTTGAAATGAAAACGATCATTAACGAGCAAGTGTTAAATGAGTGTATCGACGTGCGGCTTTTTGGGGTAACTTTACCGATTGAAAAAAGTAGTAAGGAAGCGAGTTCTATTACGCATACAGGGCCAGTGCAATTTAAGATGGGACAGTCGCTACACTCTGTTAAGCTACACTATGTAAAAGGAACGGGTGCTTTTGCTTCGGGAAGCAAAAAGTCGACTAAAACGTTTCGTGAAGAGTATGTGTTGCCGTATTCGCTCATCTCCTTTTATGGCGTGATTAATGAAGTAGCGGCTAAATATACGAGGTTAACTGAAGAAGATGTACAGTTTATGCTCGAAGCAATGTGGAATGGAACAAAAAGCCTTATCTCTCGTTCTAAAGTGGGACAAATGCCACGGTTATTGATGAGGGTTGTATATAAAGAAAAGCATTTCCAAATTGGAGAATTAGACAAATATATATCTATTCATTCAGAAAAAGTTGATGAAGAGATCCGTGATGTCAGCGATTATGTACTAGATGTCTCCAATTTACTTCAAGTGTTGGAAAAGCATAGAGAGCGCATTGAACGAATTGAGTTAGCACAAGACGAGCGCCTCATTTGTAGTGAAAATTTAGTGAGATTTTTAGAAAGCAAAGGTTTTATCGTTGAACAAAAAACGTTTTAAGGGTGAAGTTACATGAATGTACTTATTTTTGACTTTTATGCCGATTTTGGACATTTTCGAAAAATATATTCGACTTCTTCACCCTTAACATATTCGGTCATCCCACCTACAGCTTTTTATGGGATTGTTGGCGCTATCATTGGATTAGAAAAAGAGGAGTACCTTAAATATGTGAATCATCATACAGTAAAATGTGCTATGCAACTACTTCATCCTGTAAAAAAAATAAGAGTGGGATTAAATCACATTAATACAAAAGGAAATGTGTGGATTCCGAAGCAGCGGAGAGAAGGGGCGCGAACACAAATTAGAACAGAGTTTTTACGCTTTCCGAAATATCGATGTTATGTACATTTCAATGATTCTATACTGTTTCATAAACTAATAGACTATGTAAAGTATGGGAAAAATGTGTATACGGTAAGCATGGGATTGAGTGAGTGTTTGGCCAAAATTGAATTCGTTTCGGTAGAAGAATTTGAGCAAAAAAAAGATGAACAAGCAATTGAAGTTGTAACAGCTGTTCCAGAACGCAAACTAAAAAAACTAGAAATTGAATTTGGAAAAGAGTATTTAAAAGAAAGATTACCTATACAAATAGACAATGAGCGAATTGTCAGCTTGTATGATGAGGTGCTATTTGAAGCAACGGGAAAACCTTTGACTGTTTCTGTGGATAGTTACTTAGTAAACAATCAAGGGGTAAAAATTGTTTTTCTTAATTAGAGCGCGTATGTCACTTCATGCGTGCTCTCTTTGTATATGGAGGGAACATGATGAATGAATTATGCTCGCATCCGAACTATCCCCTTCAGAGACATATAGAAGGGGTAAAGTTTTTGGCGTCACAATTTTTGCATGAAAAAAAACTCAATTTTACTGAGCAACAGTGGATACAAACGCTTGTTGAACACATCGCTTTGTTTCATGATATTGGAAAATCACATCAATACTTTCAAGATTATATTCGTGGGTTACGTGTGTCACAGCAATTAAAAACTCACGCATTGCTTTCTGCGTTTGTGTTTATGTCTTTTATAAAGAAATACGAAAATATTCATGATTTATGGAAATATCTCTCTTTCATCATCGTTAAACGCCATCACGGTAATTTAGATGATTGGTTTGAAGAATGGAAACAATTTGGAATTGATATAGAAGAACAATTGTTCAAACAAATTGAAGCGATAGATTTCCAAAAACTAAATGAGACATACGTGCATTTTCTTCCTGTCCTTTCGAACTACCCATTTACGAAAGGTGATTTTGAAAATGCTGTTCGTCATTTATTTGCGGAAAGTCGAAAAGTCCGTCGTTATATGATGCGTTGGAACAATGAAAACGATTCATTAGTTCCATATGTGCAATTTTTATTTTTATTCTCATTACTTTTGGATGCCGATAAGTCAGAAGCAGGAATTATGCAGAAAGAGGTACTGTCTTTTTCCGAAAGATGCTTTATTTCTTCTTCATTGATTGAAGAATACAAGAATAAGAAAAATTGGGAATATAGTGAAATTAATAGTCTGCGCGAGAAAGCATTTAAAGAAATTACGAACGTACCTATTGATGTAGCGAATCATTTTTATTCGTTACAACTGCCAACCGGCATGGGTAAGACACTTGCGTCTTTTCAGTTCGCACTTCGTCTTAGGAAAGCAATCGAAAAGGAAAAAGGGGTTATCCCACGTATTGTATATAGCTTGCCGTTTTTAAGTATTATCGATCAGACGTCAGCGGTATTAGAGGACATTTTTCGGACAAACAATATCGTTGTAGATCAACGTTTATTTTTGTCCCATCATCATTTATCGGAAATGGAATATTCGTTTGTGCACGATGAGGAACGATATGATACAGATTATGACGTGGCGAAATTGTTAATTGAGGGATGGAATTCGGAAATTATTTTAACGACATTTGTTCAACTTTTTCATACTATATTTACAAATCGAAATAAGTTGATACGGAAATTTCATCGGTTAGCGAATGCGGTCGTTATTATTGATGAAGTGCAGGCAATTCCTCATCGATATTGGCTTGTGGTAAAAGAAATGTTTCGAACTTTAGCAGAAGAGTTAAATTGTTATTTTTTATTTAGCACAGCGACGACACCGGCCATTTTTCAAAAAGATGAGATCGTACAGCTCGTTGAACCTTCGTCATATTTTCAAGCATTGTCGCGTGTTCAACTATTTCCTCATGTGCAAAATAATATGACTATTGATGAGTTTGTAAATCAACTTTGTTTAGAGGAAGAAAAAAGTTATTTGTTTATCGTGAATACAATTGATTGTGCGAAATATTTATATGAAAAACTAATGGAACATATTTGTCCAGAGAAAATGACATTTTTGTCAACACATATTCCTCCAAAGGAAAGATTACGAAGAATTCAACAGATTAAAGATGGAAAATACCGTATTGTTGTAAGTACACAAGTGGTAGAGGCTGGGGTTGATATTGATTTTGATGTTGTATATCGTGATCTTGCCCCATTAGATTCTATTCAACAAGCAGCAGGAAGATGTAATCGAAACGGTTTGAAAAAAGGAAATGTTCATGTAGTCTCATTAACGGATGGAAAACGTCGCTATGCTAGTTATATTTACGATTTAGTGCGTATCGATTTAACACACTCACTTTTGAAAAACTGTACCGTTATAGAGGAGAGCGAGTTTTTCTCTTTAATTGAAAAATATTTCGAACAACTCTCTATGAAAATGAATAATCGGGAGTCCCTCCAGCTTTTAAATGGAATCAAAAGTCTTTATTTCGATGGTGAAGCAACAGCGGAACGGATACCGATTTCCCATTTCCGTTTAATTGAAGAAGGAGAAGATAAGTTTGATGTGTTTATTGAATTAGATGAAGAAGCGAAAATGATATTTGAGCGCTTTGAGCAAGTGATTAGTATAAAAGATCCTTTTGAACGACAAAAGCAATTTGCGGCTATGAAGGCATCTTTTTATCAGTATGTTGTTTCTATTCCACGAAAAGTTAGCCATAAGCCACCTATTTTGCATGGGATAGGTTATATTAACGTAGATATGCTTGATGATTTTTATGACCAGGTGCTTGGATATAAAGCAAAAAGTGAAGGAATGATATGGTAGGTGGAAGCATGAACGATGAAATCTCTATTACTGGGACAGACATATGGTATTACTACATTTGTCATCGTGAAGTTTGGCTGATGAAACATCAAATCGCACCTGATCAGGAAGATGAATCACTTGATCTCGGGCGTTTTATCTCGGAAATGTACTATCGGCGAAATAAAAAAGAGTTGTCATTTGGAAATATTGTGATTGATCGCGTTCGTCAAGAAGATGGACAACTTGTTGTGGGAGAAGTGAAAAAATCGTCGCGATATATGAAAAGTGCAACTATGCAGCTTTTGTACTACTTAGATTACTTACGTCGAATGGGAATTGAGGCGAGGGGGGAGTTGCTTTTTCCAGAGGAACGGAAAAAAGAAGTGGTCGAATGGACGGAGGAAGCAAGGGTAGAGCTGGAGCGAGCGGTTAAGGAAATTCAGCAAATCTTGCGCATGCCGGTACCACCGAAACCAAAGAAAATCCAATTTTGTGCAAAATGTGCGTATCGTGAATATTGTTGGGCGGAGGAATGAAATGAAACGAACATTGTACATCTTTCAAAATGGTGAGTTGCGTCGCAAAGATCATAGCTTGTATTTCGAAACAGAAGGGCGCAAAAAGTATATTCCTGTTGAAAATACAAGTGATATATACATTTTTGGAGAAGTCGATGTATCGAAGCGATTTCTTGAGTTTGCTTCACAAAAACAAATTATCGTTCATTATTTTAACCATTATGGTTATTATGTTGGTTCGTTTTATCCGCGCGAACATTTGAACGCGGGGCATGTAATTTTAAAACAAGCAGAGCACTATTTAGATGGGGGGAAACGTTTAAATTTGGCGCGTCGATTTATTGAGGGATCGATCCAGCAAATGAGCCGAGTACTGAAATATTACCGTTCTCGTTTAGAGGTGAAGGATGTTTTCGATAACGTACTACATGATTTCGAAAAGGAGTCACTTTTGCTTTCTGACGTTCAATCGGTCGAGCAATTGATGGCATCGGAAGGGCATATGCGTGAAAAATATTATAGTACGTTTGATACAATTATTCGCCACCCTGATTTCGTATTTGAAAAGAGAACAAAGCGCCCACCGCATAATCGCTTGAATGCACTCATTAGTTTTGGAAATTCGATCGTGTATACGATGTGTTTGAGTGAAATCTACAAAACGTACTTGGATCCACGCATTGGTTTTTTGCATAGTACAAATTTCCGAAGGTTTTCACTTCATCTTGATGTTGCTGAAATATTTAAGCCTATTATTGTTGATCGTCTCATTTTTTCATTAATTAACAAAAAAATGCTAGCAAAAAAGCATTTCGATAAGCTAACGGACGGTATATTACTGTCAGAAGAAGGAAGAAAAATATTTGTGAGCGAATTAGAAAAGAAAATGCAAACAACGGTGCAGCATCGCCATTTAGGAAAATCTGTTTCGTATCGACGACTTATCCGTCTTGAGCTGTATAAAATTCAGAAGCATTTGTTAGGGGAGAAAGAGTATGAACCGTACGCAGCGAAATGGTAGGTGATGGATTTGTTTGTTATTTTAGTGTACGATTTTAATGAGAAGCGCGTAGCGAAGGCGTTAAAAATTGCTCGTAAATATCTTCATTGGGTACAAAATTCTGTGTTTGAAGGGGAGCTATCAGAAGCAAATTATAAGAAACTAAAAATTGAACTGCAAGCCATTATGCATCCGAATGAAGACTCTGTCATTTTTTATACGTTTCGTACACAAAAATATTCGAAGCGAGAAGAATTTGGACTGAAAAAAGGTGGAGAGGAATTTATTTTGTAGAGAGGAAGAAACGAATGCGATTAACGATTACATTGCGGGGAACAGATGGAACGGTGACATTACCGCTTCATTACCAGCAATATTTACAAGGGTTAATATATTATTCGCTAAGCGATGAGGCATTCGCTCGCTTTTTGCACGATCGTGGATTTCGGAAAGAAAAGCGATCGTTTAAGTTGTTCACTTTTAGTCGCTTGTTTGGTGAGCATCGTATTGAACATCGTGCGAAAACGATCACGTTTATTGATTCATTTCAATGGCACATTGGAACAGTACTTCCTGAATTAACGCAGCAACTAGGGGAGCATTTGCTGCTTCAGCCATATGTAAACATCGGTGATCAACGTGTCATCATTGAGCGAGTTGAAACGGAAAAGCGAACGATTGAACAGAGTGAAATTGAAATAGATATGTTGTCACCGATGACTGTATATAGCACGTACGAAACAGTAGATGGAAAGAAAAAAACACAGTTTTTCGCTTCGGACGACGAAGTGTTTTCACATTTAATAGAACGGAATTTTTATAACAAATACGAAGCGTATTACGGATTTCCACCGAGCGACCGACTATTTATTGAACCTGTCGATGTTCGGAAAAACGACCGCGTCGTAACGAGCTTTAAAGGCTTTTACATCACGGCATGGAAAGGGCGATATAAACTTATTTCTTCTCCGGAAAATTTAACGTTTTTGTACCGTGTAGGCATCGGTGGACGAAACTCGCAAGGATTCGGCATGTTCCGCATTATAAAAGGAAAGTGAAACATTTCACAACTGTCGTCGACCCCCAATCGTGCAAAAAACCCGGGGGATCGACGACAGCTCGTTTTTTGTGAATTTTTCAGTAATATCAATAAATACAGAGTATTGACTGAATTTTCGAAAGGATATATAATAGCGTTGTATAGCTTTTCCATATGTTGATTTATCAACGCTTTTTTGGGGTTTGTATCGTACCTATGA
>NZ_DAITON010000048.1:0-15317 GCF_036834105.1 Anoxybacillus sp.
TTATGTGATCGAACCGTTGAAAAGTGGCTCAATTTTAGATTATCAAATACAATATATCGTCTGTTTTCAAAGTTTCAATTACTGAAAGGAAGAAAACTAAATAAAAAGGACTTTGAGAAAACAAATAAAGATGTAATTCCAATTTTAATAGGATATGGTTATCACAATGTATTTCACATTGGCGATCGATTTCAAGCTTTAGCTGGTTTAGGAGAGAATGCGTTTTTTGTTACATACGAAGTCGTTGGGATATTGGAAAAAGGGGCGAAATGGTTATCCGCGAATGATTATCTTATTGATTATGCTAATGAGCTGGATCGTTTTTTTGTCGCTCCATATTTTCCTGAGGAAAGAGACGGAAGAGCAATGGATGTTGCGGTACGGCTAAACAATCTATTTTTGCAGCTATCCGATAAGAAGGATTTCCCATACGTTAAAAAAATAATTAAACAGAAAGGGCAAGAGCTTGGTATTTATCCGACAGTAAAAACAATTTCTAATGAGATGAAAGATTACCAAAATAATACAAAACAAAGCGTACGATTTACTCTTACGGTAGGATTGTTTTTCGTTGCTGTTACGCTTATTGGGGTAATTTCTGTGACGATATCTTCTATCCAAGCGCGTAAATACGACATTGGGGTTATGATGGTGACGGGGGCAAGTAAGCACGATATCGGGCGAATGGTTGTGATGGAATTATCTTTAATTGTGGTCACTTCAGCCATTATTGGTGTTATGCTAAGCTATTGGACAGAATGGAACAATACATTTTTTGAACATAATATTCGATTACAAGCGTTCACCTGGTCGTTGTACGTGAAAATTATGGTTGTTTCATGTTTTATCATTTTAATATCTTCGTTGATTCCACTTTGGAGTGTAAATAAATTAGCATTGCGCAATTTGGTGGAAGGGGGATAGATAGATGTTCATTGAATTACAAAATGTAACAAAAATATATGGTAAGGATGAATATGCAACGAAGGCGTTGAATCAGGTGAGCCTACAAATTGAACAAGGGGAGTTTATTGCAATTATGGGTCCTTCTGGTTCAGGGAAATCGACTTTATTAAATATTATCGGATGTATGGATGTTCCAACAGAAGGGGTATATCGGCTTGAAGGGAAAGATGTAACGAATTTAAATGACAAACAGCTAAGCGATATTCGTAACAAAAAGCTTAGTTTCATTTTTCAACATTTCGCATTAATGACGAACTTTACTGTATTTGAAAATGTTGAACTTCCATTACTAAAACGAAACATGCAAAAAAAATTAAGGAGAGAAAAAGTTGAATATTACTTAAACAAGCTTGGTATTTTTCATTTGCGACAAAAAAATATCTCTAAATTGTCGGGAGGACAAAAACAACGAGTTGCTATTGCAAGGGCAATGGTAGCAGAAACGGACATCGTTTTAGCTGATGAACCGACAGGATCGCTTGACCGTCAAAATGGACAGCAAGTAATGGAGCTTCTTCAACAAATGAATGAAGAGGGGAAATGTATTATTGTCATTACACATGATGAAAAAATAGCTTCTTATGCTAATCGTATGATCTATCTTAGTGATGGGTGCATTCAGCTAGATAAGAGGAAGGGGGTAGTGTAGATGGGCAAGAAGTTGTTGTTTTTGTTCGGCAGTCTTACATTTGTTGTTTTGTTAAGTATGCTGTATTACACATTCATATACAAAGAGACATTTGAATCATCTGCAGAAGGGTTATTTTTACCTGAACAGTATGAGGAAAAATATCGTGTTTTCGAAGCAACTATTGAGGTAAATAAAATAAAGTATGAAAAGTTGCATATTGATCATCGCATCCAGCTCAAAGGCGGCAGTTTAATATATGAACTGTATGATCCAAAAGGAAATGTTGTCGATCGGGGGGAAGTAACGATTGCACAACCGTTAAGCAAGCAGTTGAATGTAGCACCACAAAAAGGGGTATGGAAGGCGAAATATTATACAAACAAAGATACAAATGGAAAGTATATATTGGTGTTTCAAGGTGGTCGGAGATAAGATGTTTTTGGATATATAATTTTGATATGAAACAAGTTTATATCGTATACAAGCTGATGTAGTGGGCGTCCCGTAAAGGATGTCCCTTCTTTTTGTTTATGGTACACTAATAGGGGAAAGCGAGGGACGGATGGTGAAACAAACGAAGACGAATGCTGTGCGCATGCTCGATCGCGCACGTGTGCCATATGAATTGCTCACTTATGACTATGCCGATGGGCAAATTGATGGGAGATCGGTTGCGAAAAAAATTGGACAACGTGAAGAGATTGTATATAAAACGCTTGTGACAAAAGGGACGAGCGGACAACTTTACGTGTTCGTCATCCCTGTCGCAGCGGAGTTGCATGTAAAAAAAGCGGCGGCTGTTGTTGGAGAAAAAAGCGTGCATATGTTGCCTGTGGCAGACATTGAAAAAATGACAGGGTATGTGCGCGGCGGTTGTTCACCAATTGGGATGAAAAAAATGTACGATACGTATGTTGACGAATCAGCTCTTGCGCACGAGCAAATCATTGTGAGCGCAGGAAAAATTGGCATGCAAATGAAGCTTTCTGTTCAAGACTTATTAAAGTTGACAAATGGGAAAACCGCACATGTCATTAAAGCGTAGGAGGGTTGTCGCATGCGAATGGCAAAAGAGGAAGAACAGCAATGGCTAGTACAACGTATAGAAGAAGGATTGTTAACTGACGACAATCGCTTGCTTTGGGAAATGATTTTGCCAAGTCGCTTAAAGCGAATGTACGATGTGTTAAGCGAACGGACGAGGTATATTACCATTTTGACGGAAGCGGTAGACGACCCACACAATCAAGCAGCCGTGTTGCGTTCAGCGGAAGCGTTCGGTATTCAAGACGTTCATGTCGTCATCGGAGCGGCTCCATTTGAACCGAATAAATGGGTGACGCGACATGCGGACAAATGGTTAACCGTGCATAAACATTCATCGATTGAGCGGGCAATTCGCCATCTCCAACAAAACGGCTATCAAGTATATGCGAGCTATTTAGGAGAAGGAACAATTCCGCTTGAACAAATTGACGTAGCGAAACCGACAGTGCTTTTGTTCGGAAATGAGCATCGTGGCGTATCAGAAGAGGCGCTTGCTTTGGCAGATGGAAAGTTCGTCATTCCGATGAATGGATTTGTGCAAAGTTTCAATATTTCCGTTGCAGCAGCTATTTCTCTTTACGATGTGACGAAGCGGGCGAAACAAGTGGTGAACGAGCGCTATCATCTGTCGTTAGCGGAAAAGAAAGAAATATACGAACATTGGATGAAGCTTTCACTTAGCCCACGACTAAGAAAAATGGTGGAAAGTAAAATGGGGGGACGCAATGATTAAAGCTGTTATTTTTGATTTAGATGGCGTCATTGCTGATACGGTTGAGCTGTACTATATCGCGACAAAACGCGTCGCCGATGAAATCGGAGTGCCCTTTGATCGACAGCTCAATCAAAAGCTGCAAGGTATGAGCAGACAGGCGATGGTTGAGGCGCTTCTTGGGGAAAAGGCGCGTGAATGGTCGGAAGAAGAAAAGCGAGCCCTTGGCGACCGGCGCGGTCAATATTATCGTGAGTTGATCGAGCAATTGTCGCCAAGTGACGTGTTGCCGGGAATGATAGATCTCCTTCGCGACATTCAGCGCGACGGTGTCCCGATGGCGCTCGCATCGTCAAGTTCAAATGCAAGTGTAGTTGTTGAGCGGCTCGGTGTGTGTTCATTTTTTGACGTCATCGTCGACGTAAAAACAATTACGCGCATGAAGCCCGATCCAGAAATCTTTTTAACGGCCGCTAAACATCTTTATGTCGATCCGCGCTTTTGTGTTGCCGTTGAAGACGGTGAGGCAGGGATGAAGGCGATTAAGCAAACAAATATGTTTTCCGTCGGTATCGGGGATCATTTGGCATCCTTATCTTCGGACTGGCTCGTACAACGGACGGAGCAATTGGCATGGGATGAGTTGAAAGTAAAATTTATGCAAAAAGCTGGTCCATGACGACCAGCTTATTTTGCTCCTAATATTTGTTTTGCTTTTTCAACAAGTTGTTCTGATGGCGTTGGAATGCCTTCAAGCGGATACGTAAGTCCAAGTGCTTTCCATTTGTATACGCCGAGTTGATGATATGGAAGCACTTCAATCTTTTCGACGTTGTCTAACGTGCGAATGAATGCAGCTAAGCGACGTAAATCTTCCTCATCGTCTGTGACGGTTGGAACGAGCACATGACGAATCCAAACGGGTACGTTTCGCTCTGATAATAGGCGCGCAAACGCTAAAATATGTTCATTCGTTTTTCCTGTTAGTTTACGATGTTTTTTTTCATCGATATGTTTCAAATCAAGCAAAATTAAATCTGTATATTGAAGCAATTCATTCAGTTTTTGCTGGAACGATGCTTCTGTCGAGTAACATCCTCCAGACGAATCGATCGTTGTATGAATACCAAGCTGTTTACAGCGACGAAATAACTCAATTAAAAAGTCGATTTGTAAAAGCGGTTCCCCACCGCTTACTGTAATCCCACCACCGGATGCTTGCATAAACGGCAAATACGTTTCAGCGTCAGCAATAATTTCCTCGACCGACATTTGTTTTCCTTTGCCGATGTCCCACGTATCTGCGTTATGGCAATATTGGCAGCGCAATAAACAGCCTTGTGTAAAAATGACGTAGCGAATACCGGGACCATCCACTGTTCCGCATGACTCGATCGAATGAATAAATCCGTTCATGTTGTTTTCCTCCTAGGTAGAAAGCTCCCACATCGTGTGGGAGCTTTCATTACATTGTTTCATGGAACGTCCGATTAATGACATCAATTTGTTGTTCGCGTGTTAATTTAATAAAGTTCACCGCATAGCCTGATACGCGGATGGTGAGCTGCGGATATTTTTCTGGGTGCTCCATCGCATCGAGCAACGTTTCGCGGTTAAAGACGTTGACGTTCAAATGGTGACCGCGTTTTTTAGCATATCCGTCTAAAATGGCCACAAGGTTTTGAACGCGTGTTGCATCATCTTTACCAAGCGCTTTTGGCACGATTGAGAACGTGTTTGAAATGCCATCTAATGCATATTCATACGGTAATTTTGCAACAGAGCTTAACGATGCAAGCGCACCTTTTGTGTCGCGGCCGTGCAATGGGTTAGCGCCAGGTGCAAACGGTTCGCCCGCGCGACGGCCGTCAGGTGTATTTCCTGTCTTTTTCCCATAGACGACGTTTGACGTGATTGTTAAGATCGATGTTGTATGTTTTGAATCGCGATACGTTTTATGTTTGCGCAATTTTGTCATAAAGCGCTCAACAATATCGACAGCAATCGAATCTACACGATCATCGTTGTTACCGTATTTCGGGAAGTCGCCTTCAATTTCAAAGTCGACAGCTAAGCCGTTTTCGTCGCGAATCGTTTTTACTTTTGCATATTTCATTGCGCTTAATGAGTCGGCGACAACAGAAAGGCCGGCGATTCCCGTTGCCATTGTGCGCATGACATGTGTGTCGTGGAGCGCCATTTCAATGCGCTCATAACAATATTTATCGTGCATGTAATGGATGACATTTAATGTATTAATATACAATTCAGCAAGCCATTCCATGACGTTATCAAACTTGCGCATCACTTCATCGTAATCTAAGTATTCAGATGTGACTGGCGCAAATTCTGGACCGATTTGCACTTTTAATTTTTCATCTACGCCGCCATTAATCGCATATAATAATGCTTTCGCAAGGTTTGCGCGCGCGCCGAAAAATTGCATTTGTTTGCCGATGCGCATGGCGGATACGCAGCACGCAATGCCGTAGTCATCGCCGAACTCAGGGCGCATTAAATCGTCATTTTCATATTGGATAGAACTTGTTTGAATCGACATTTTCGCGCAATATTTTTTGAACGCTTCTGGCAATTGTGTGGACCAAAGCACCGTTAAGTTTGGTTCCGGTGCAGGCCCTAAGTTGTCGAGCGTATGCAAGAAGCGGAACGAGTTTTTCGTCACAAGCGGACGGCCGTCAATCGCGACACCGCCGATCGACTCGGTTACCCACGTTGGGTCGCCGCTAAATAGCTCATTATATTCTGGTGTTCGCGCGAATTTGACGAGGCGCAACTTCATAACGAAATGGTCAACGAGCTCTTGTGCTTCTTTTTCTGTTAATGTCCCTTCTTGCAAGTCGCGTTCGATATAAATATCTAAAAACGTAGAAACGCGACCTAAACTCATTGCTGCACCGTTTTGTTCTTTAATCGCAGCGAGGTAAGCAAAGTATAGCCATTGAAACGCCTCATGTGCGTTACGCGCCGGCTTTGAAATATCGTAGCCGTAGCTTGCAGCCATTTCTTTTAGTTCTTGGAGGGCGCGAATTTGCTCTGCTAGTTCTTCGCGGAGACGAATAATGTCTTCGCTCATTGTACGCGCACCTGTGTTTCGTAAGTCTTTTTTCTTTTCTTCAATTAAACGATCAACGCCGTATAAAGCAACGCGGCGATAGTCTCCGATAATGCGGCCGCGTCCGTATGCATCAGGGAGTCCTGTAATAATTCCGGCTTTACGTGCCGCTTTCATTTCGTCCGTATACACGTCAAATACGCCTTGGTTATGCGTTTTACGATATTGAGTAAAAATTTTCTTTACGTCATCGCTCACTTCATATCCGTAAGCTTCGCACGCCTGCTCCGCCATGCGAATGCCCCCAAATGGCATGAGCGCTCGCTTAAATGGCTGATCTGTTTGAAAACCGACAACTTTTTCAAGTTCCCTGTTTAAATAGCCTGGTCCGTGCGACGTGATGGTCGATACAATTTCTGTATCCATGTCGAGAACGCCGCCTTTTTCGCGTTCAAGTTTTGAAAGTTCCATCACTTGTTCCCAAAGTGTTTTTGTCGCTTCAGTTGGACCTTGTAAAAACGATTCATCCCCTGTGTAAACGGTTACGTTATTTAAAATAAAGTCGCGAACGTCAATTTCTTTTTTCCACTTATCACCTTTAAACGTTCTCCATGCGTCCGTTAACGCTTCATTCACAGTAAGTAGCGCCATCATAATCTCCTCCCAATCATTAAGGAATAGTACCCCCTATATAAAGAATACTACTTTATTACACGCGCGGGAGAATAAAGTGTTGAAAAATTTGTGAAAGATTGAACGAAAACATTTTTTAAAATAAAGATTTTTCCAAAAATTATTTTTATAAAATTTGTTGCATAAAAACAAAAAAGCTGATAATATGTGAAACATGAGGAGCATAACATGTTTATACACAAGTATTTATTATTTTACAGCAAATAGTAAGGGGGAATAACAATGATAAAAAAAGGAATGATTGCAACACTTGTTTTTACACTTATGTTTGCGCTTGTCGGATGCGGCGGTTCGACAGAAAAAACGGCAACAACAGAAAAGAAAATTACCGTTGTAACAGATGCAGCGTTTGCCCCGTTTGAATATATGGATAAAGGGGAAATTGTCGGATTTGATGTCGACTTATTAAAAGCAGTCATGGAAGAAGCAGGGTTAGAATATGAATTAAAAAATATCGGCTGGGATCCATTGTTTGCGGCTATTCAAGGGAAAACAGCAGATATGGCTGTTTCGGGCATTACGATTAACGACGATCGGAAAAAAACATACGACTTCTCTATTCCTTACTTTGAATCAACACATATGATTCTTGTGAAAGAAGGAAGTTCAATTCAAAGCGCAAAAGATTTACAAGGAAAAGTAGTCGGGGTCCAAAATGGTACAACTGGACAAGAAGCAGTTGAAAAAATTTTAGGAAAAGAGAATAAAAACATTAAAAAGTTTGAGAATACGGTCGTTGCGATTATGGATTTATTAAATGGCGGTGTGGAAGCAGTTGTGACGGACAATGCGGTAGCGAACGAATACGTAAAAAATAATCCGGATGCTAAAATTGTAGCGTTTGAAGATCCAGATCATTTTGAATCCGAATTTTACGGTTTTATGTTCCCGAAAGGTAGCGAGCTCAAACAAAAAGTAGACGAAGCGTTGAAAAAAGTCATTGAAAATGGCACGTATGCAGAAATTTATAAAAAGTGGTTTGGCACAGAACCGAATATTGAATCATTACAACAACAGCAATAACATGGACGTAAAAGTTGCGTAACTGTCTCCAGTTACGCAATTTTTTCAAAGGGAAAGGTGAGACATATGGATTTTCGTTTTGATATTGTAGTTGAATATGCGCCGTTCTTTCTTAAAGGGGTATTGTGGACGATCGGCCTATCATTAGTCGGTATCGTCTTTGGGACGATGCTCGGGTTAGTAATTGGGCTTGGAAAAATGGTTCAAAACCGCTTCATTCGTCTTCCGTTTGATTGGTACGTTCATTTTTTCCGTGGAACACCGCTATTTGTACAAATTTTACTTATTCATTTCGGTGTCATGCCGATGTTTACAGCACAGCCGAATCCGCTCGTATCAGGGGCGATTTCTTTATCGTTAAACGCAGCTGCGTATATCGCAGAAATTTTCCGGGCCGGCATTCAATCGATCGATCGTGGTCAAATGGAAGCAGCTCGCTCGCTCGGTATGACACATGTACAAGCGATGCGCTACATCATTTTACCGCAAGCGATTAAGCGAATGATCCCACCGCTTGGCAATGAATTTATCGTCCTTATTAAAGACTCGTCACTTGCGGCTATCATTGCAGCACCTGAACTAATGTATTGGGGACGGGCGATGCAAGGTCAATATTATCGCGTTTGGGAGCCTTACTTAACTGTTGCCCTTATTTATTTAATTCTCACTCTTTCGCTAAGCAAGCTGTTACACCGGTTAGAAAGAAGGTATGATGCATGATTCAAGTGACCAACTTAAAAAAATCGTACGGATCGCTACATGTGTTAAAAGGAATTGACGTGCATATTCGTGAAAAAGAAGTTGTCGTTGTCATTGGTCCTTCCGGTTCAGGAAAATCGACATTTTTACGTTGTTTAAACATGCTTGAAGATTTCGATGAAGGCGATATTATCGTCGATGGATTCCATTTAAAAGATCCGAAAACGGATTTAAATAAAGTGCGCGAAGAAGTAGGAATGGTATTTCAACGATTCAATTTATTTCCACATATGACGGTGCTTGATAACATTACACTTGCTCCGATGAAAGTGCGCAAATGGCCAAAGGAAAAAGCGACAGAAAAAGCGCTACAATTGCTTGCCAAAGTCGGTTTGCAAGATAAGGCGAACGTATATTCGGACTCTTTATCGGGCGGACAGGCGCAGCGGGTCGCGATCGCTCGTGCGCTTGCGATGGAACCGAAAGTGATGTTGTTTGATGAACCGACATCTGCCCTTGATCCAGAAATGGTCGGTGAGGTGCTTGCGGTTATGAAGCAGTTGGCGAAAGAAGGAATGACGATGGTCGTCGTGACGCATGAGATGGGATTTGCGCGTGAAGTTGGGGATCGTGTTCTCTTTATGGACGGTGGAGTGATCGTAGAGGAAGGAACGCCACAACAAATTTTTGATGCACCACAACATGAGCGAACGAAGTCGTTTTTATCCAAAGTGTTATAGGAAAAAGGTGTCCCGTTTGTCAGGACACCTTTTGTTTTTTTATGCTAATAGTTGTTTTTCCAAAGCTACTTCAACCGGAACGTAGTCGTAACCGAGGTCGCGTGCGACAGCTTCGTATGTGATTTCTCCGTTTGCGACGTTTACACCGAGGCGTAATGCAGGGTTGTCGGCAACCGCTTTGTGTACCCCTTTATTTGCGATTTGCAATGCGTACGGCATTGTCACGTTTGTAAGCGCAAGTGTTGATGTGCGCGGAACAGCTCCTGGCATGTTTGCTACCGCGTAGTGAACGACGCCGTGTTTCACATATGTTGGGTTGTCGTGTGTCGTCACATGGTCGCTCGTTTCAACGATGCCGCCTTGGTCAATTGCTACGTCAACGATGACAGAGCCTGGTTGCATCTCTTTTACCATTTCTTCTGTCACAAGTTTTGGCGCTTTCGCTCCAGGAATTAATACGGCACCGATCACAAGGTCGGACTCGGCGACAGCTTGCGCGATGTTCATCGGGTTAGACATAAGCGTATTAATTTGGCTTCCGAAAATATCGTCAAGTTCACGCAAACGTTCGGCGCTTAAGTCGATAATTGTTACGTTTGCGCCTAAGCCGATTGCCACTTTGGCAGCGTTTGTTCCAACGACTCCACCGCCGATAATCGTTACTTTTCCGCGGCTAACGCCTGGAACGCCGGAAAGAAGAATACCTTTTCCGCCTTTTGTTTTTTCAAGGAATTGGGCACCGATTTGCGCTGCCATACGTCCCGCCACTTCGCTCATCGGAGTTAAGAGCGGTAGCGTGCGACCAACTTGTACCGTTTCATAAGCGATCGCAATGACACCTTTTTCTTTAAGTGCACGCGCTAACTCAGGCTCAGCAGCAAGGTGTAAATATGTGAATAGTATTAATCCTGGACGGAAGTATTCGTATTCGCTTGGTAGCGGCTCTTTCACTTTCATAACCATATCCGCTTGCGCCCATACATCTGCGGCACGCTCAACAATTTGTGCCCCTGCGCTCACGTACGCTTCATTTGTGAAACCGCTTCCAATCCCTGCATCTTTCTCAATTAATACAGTATGTCCATTGCTGACGAACGACATGACGCCAGCAGGTGTAATGGCTACGCGATTTTCGTTATTTTTAATTTCCTTTGGAACACCAATAATCATGTGCTGTTTCCCCTTTCAAGTTGTCTTTTCGTATTATCTACAGTATAAATGTTTTTTATCACTTGTTGTTTGTTAAGAAAGGAGAAAGAAAAAACGAGCTTTTGTGGATTTCCACAAAAGCTATGTTGCTCGATATTTGTCTAATTTCATATCAACGTACAGTTTTACTTTTTCACTCATATTGCTTAAATCGATATGTCCGATTTCGCTAATTCGCTTTAGCCGATAAGCAAGCGTATTTGGATGAATATTGAGCGCTTTTGCCGTTTCGTTCACATTGCTGTCGTGATCGAGATACGTTTCGATCGTTTCGACTAAGTTTGTATGATGTTGAGCATCGTATTGTTTCAGTTTGTTGAGCGCAGCGTTGTGGAAATCCCCATGTCGCTTTTTCTCAAAAAGTAAATCGAAAAACTGATACATGCCGAGATGTTGGTAACTTTGAACATCGGCAAGTTGATGAGGAAATGCGCGCTTCATTTTTAATACGGTTTGTGCTTCTTCGTAGCTTTTAGCGATGTTCGTATAACATTCGTATACGTTCCCGAAAGCCCCCATTACAATGTCGACGCGAAAACGTTCTTTCATTTGCGTCATAAACGAACGGAAAAACCGTTCAATATGCGCTTCACCGTAGACGTTCGAACTTGGGGCGACAAGCACGATGAGCCGTTGATGATCGATCGTATAGAGCGGCACGGCAAGCTGTTGTGTCGTCTTTAATAAGTAATCAATTTGTCTTTCCACTTGCGTTTGAATATGTTGTTGAAATTGAAAAATGCCAACAGCAAAAAACGGATATACGTGTACGTTTAATTCGTTGCATTGTTCAACAATATCGTGCGGAGACGAAAAGTGTCCGGTTAATAGCTTCCAAAAAAATTCTTGAATGCGCTCTTCTTTTTTATGCTTCCGAATTTGCACTTGCAACAATAAATTTTTTGCCGCTTTTGCCGCCTGTTTTAATACATCGAATTGTTGTTCCGTCCAAGGTTCATCCATTTCAATTGCCCAAATAAATCCGAGAACCTCTTTATTTTTCCAAATTGAAATGGCGATGCGGTTGCCAAGTCCTACTTCTGAAATTTGTGTCACACGGACAGGTTGTTCGCTTTGCAAAAGCTTTGGAATCACTCCTTCACGCCATAAACTGTTAATGACCCGCTCTGGTACGCGTCGGTGAATGATGGTCGCTGTGCGGGCGGGATCAGTGTAATGTTCATGTCCGCTATAAGCCATTAAGCGATGGTTTGCATCTTCAATTGTAATCGGACATTGTAATAGTTCGCTCACACGATCGGCAAACTCCTCTAAGCTGTCAAAATGAGTGGCAAAAGGGTTCACAAACATCCACTCCGTTTCGTATGTTGTCTTATGATTATTGTAGCATATTGACAAATGAAAGAGCTTACTTTAACTTATAAGAAGAAGCTAAATACCGTAGGATTGTGACTGCATAAGCAGGCAAGACCTAAAACGGATGGGAGGGTCGTGTCTTCCTTGCGTTTTAGGTCTTTTGTTTTTATCCAAATAATTCTTTGTAAGGGGGATATTTCAAATGTTTAAATGGCTTCGTAAACGTGAGGAAACGATTGTCGCCCCGTTAACAGGAAATGTACGACCGCTCGATGATGTTCCAGACCCTGTATTTGCCCAAAAGATGATGGGAGAGGGTTTGGCGATCGAGGCAATAGACGGTGTTGTTGTTTCACCAGTCAATGGAGAAGTCGTACAAGTATTCCCGACGAAACATGCAGTAGGTTTGCGTTCAGAGGGAGGATTAGAAATTCTTATACATGTTGGAATCGATACTGTTCATATGCAAGGGGAAGGGTTTGAAGCGTATGTGAAAGCGGGAGAGCGTGTGAAGGCTGGTGACTTGCTTTTGTCGTTTGATGTATCGCTTGTGCAACAAAAGGCGAAAAGCGATCTTACTCCTGTAGTCATAACGAACGGGGATGCGGTGAAAGAGTATGGTTGGGAACATGTGGAACAAGTGGAAAGAGGAAAGACCGTTTTAATGAAAGTACATTTGAAGTAATATAAGTGATATAACGAAATAGATCGCTAAGGGGACGAAGATGACGTTGCGAATTCATAAAATTTTAAATAATAACGCCGTCGTTGTATTGGATGAGGGTCAAGAAAAAATTGTAATGGGACCAGGTATTGCATTTCAAAAAAAGAAAAACGACATCGTACCTCGTGCGAAAATCGAGAAAATTTTTGTGATGGAAGAAGAAAACGAAAAATTCCAAGAGTTGTTGCGTACTCTTCCTGAAGAACATATCGATATTGCCGAAGAAATTATTAGCTATGCAGAAGGACAGCTGCAGGCACCGTTGAATAACCACATTCACATTGCATTAACGGATCATTTGTCGTTTGCGATTGAACGCATTCAGCAAGGGTATCAAATTCAAAATAAATTGTTAAATGAAATTAAAGTGCTGTATAAGAAAGAGTACCAAATTGGTCTTTGGGCAAAGCAGCTTATTCGCGAGCGTCTCGGTATTGACATTCCGGATGATGAAGTTGCCCATATTGCGCTTCACATTCATACCGCGAAAATGGACGCAGCCAGTATGAATAAAACGTTACAGCAAACGACTTTAATTCGTGAAATGATTGATTTCATGAAGCAAACGTTACGCATTCATATTGATGAAGAAAGCATATCTTATCAGCGGCTTGTTACCCATTTACGTTTTGCGCTTAATCGAATAGAAAATGGTGAGCTGTTTCATACTATGGACCCAGACATGTTAGCGCTTATTCAAAAAAAGTACGAAAAAGAATTTGCATGTGCGATGGCGATGGCTGAATATGCGAAAAAAGAATACGGCATCGAATTTCCTGTGACGGAACTCGCTTATATTACGTTGCATATCCAACGTCTAACTACAAAATAATATATTTGTTGTATATTGACTTAAATTGAATAACAAGTTAAAATGAAAGCGGATAAAAATTGAATGATGTAGGATTGTGACTGCTTTGCAGGCAAGACCTAAAATGTACGACGAAGCTTAACGGCATTCGTATGTACGTTTTAGGTCTTTTTGTTTTCCATATAATAACAGGAGGGGTGAATATGAATTACGAACAAATTAGTGAGCAACTCGTTTCGTTGCTAGGCGGGAAGGAAAACGTCATTAGCGCTGTTCATTGTGCAACTCGTCTTCGTCTTGTTTTAAAAGACGAAACAAAAGTGAACCACGAAGCTATTGAACAATTAGATGGGGTGAAAGGTGCTTTTTCTAGCTCCGGTCAGTATCAAATTATTTTTGGTACAGGTGTTGTCAACAAAGTATACGAACAGTTTGTCAAAGAAGCAGGTTTACAAAACGTAAGTGCTGATGTGCACCAAGAAGCAGTCAAGCAAAAAATGAATCCGCTTGCTCGGCTCGCGAAAACATTGTCTAATATTTTTGTTCCGATTATCCCTGCCATTGTAGCTAGCGGTTTATTGATGGGATTACTTGGTATGATGAAAGCGTTTAATTGGGTAGCACCTGATAGCGCCTGGATTGTATTGTTGGACATGTTTTCAAGCGCTGCTTTCATCATTTTGCCAATTTTAATTGGCTATAGTGCTGCCAAAGAATTTGGTGGAAATCCGTTTTTAGGAGCAGTTATTGGTGGAATTATGACCCATCCAACTTTATTAAATCCATGGGGATTAGGAAGTGCTGAACCAGAGTATTTGCATTTCCTCGGCTTTGATATCGCCATGATCGGGTATCAAGGAACTGTTATTCCGATCTTACTTGCGACATATGTCATGAGCAAAATTGAAAGAAGTTTACGAAAAGTTGTTCCGCATGCAGTAGATTTACTTGTCACGCCATTTGTGACTGTCATTTTAACAGGCTTTACTGCTATTTTAGTAATCGGCCCACTTGGAAACATCGTAGGGAAAGGTATTACAACAACGTTAAATTTTGTATATGATACAGGCGGGGCGTTGGCAGGTCTTATTTTCGGTGGTTTGTATTCGATGATCGTCATCACAGGAGTGCATCATAGCTTCCATGCTATCGAAGCTGGTTTGCTTGCCGATATTGGTAAAAACTATTTATTGCCTATTTGGTCAATGGCAAACGTTGCCCAAGGTGGAGCAGGTTTGGCTGTATTTTTAAAATCAAAACGGACGAAAACGAAGGAAATCGCTTTGCCAGCTGCATTTTCCGCTTTTCTCGGCATTACTGAGCCTGTTATTTTTGGGATTAACTTAAAATATCGAAAGCCGTTTATTGCAGCAGCAATTGGTGGAGCGGCTGGTGGAGCGTATGTTGTATTTACAAACGTTGTCGCCAATGCATATGGATTAACGGGCATCCCAATGATTGCGATCGTCGCACCAATGGGGATGACGAACTTAATAAATTATTTAATCGGTTTTGCGATTGCTGTCGGTACAGCGTTTGTGGCAACATGGATATTAGGATTTAAAGAAGAATAAGAGGCGAGCGAATACTCGCCTTTTTTTGTAGGAGGGAATAACGGTCAACTACCCCCACTTAGCTAACGCTTGAAGCGGGGGCTTGCAACTCCCCAGAA
>NZ_DAITON010000049.1:0-15267 GCF_036834105.1 Anoxybacillus sp.
CTCCTTTTTTGTTTAGTTGTAAATTTATGTTAGTAGATTTGCTCAACTACAGTTTCTTATATAAACAGAAAAAGAAGCCATGAGGATACTTCCTCTAGGCTTTACCGTTTCGTTCCAAAATAAACCCGAATCGTCGCTCCTTCTTTCACTTTCACTCCCGGCTTCGGTGCTTGTTCAATGACTGTATCGCCTTCGCCACTACCATCTAATTTTAAGTGAAAAAGTTGTCGTTGCAAATCTTTTTTTGTTAAACCGATTAAATTTGGCACTTCGACATACCGTGGGTCAAGCCATGTCGTTTCTTTTTCAATTTGCTCTTTTCGGGGCTTCACGCCAAGCGCACGTAAACTATCTTCCATAATATTTCCAACAATCGGAGCGGCGACGACACCTCCAAATTGCACCGTTCCTTTCGGGTTATCGACAGCAACATACACGACAATTTGAGGGTCATCTGCCGGCGCAAAGCCGATAAATGAAACGATATGATTATCTTTTAAATATTGACCGTCTTTCGCTTTTTGAGCCGTCCCTGTTTTTCCACCGACGCGGTAGCCATCGACAAACGCCCCTTTCCCCGTTCCTTGCGCGACAACACTTTCGAGCGCATAGCGAATTTGTTTGGACGTTTCCTCGGAAATAACCCTTCTTTTCGCTTGCGGCGCTTGACGGCGCACCACTTCTCCTGTAATCGGATCAAGCCACTCTTTGGCGATGTATGGTTGGTATAAAATTCCTCCGTTTACAGCGGCAGCGACCGCCACTACTTGTTGAATCGGTGTAACTGCTACCCCTTGTCCGAAGGCGGTTGTCGCCTGTTCCACCGGTCCGACGCGATGAAGGGGGAACAAAATTCCTTTTCCTTCCCCTTGCAAATCAATGCCTGTCTTTTCACCAAAACCAAATGCGCGAATGTATTCAAACAGCTTTTCTTTCCCAAGCCGTTCACCGAGTTCCACAAACCCTGGGTTGCACGAGTTTTGTACCACTTCTAAAAACGTTTGGTCACCATGTCCTCCTCGCTTCCAACAATGCAACGTCGCTCCTGCCACTTTCACATATCCCGGATCATAAAAATGCTCTTTCAATAAATCGACTTTTTTTTCTTCTAGTGCGGCAGCGAGCGTAATAATTTTAAATGTGGACCCCGGTTCATACGTGCTCCAAATCGGCAAGTTTCGGTTAAAAATTTCTGGAGGGACGTTTTGAAAATCAGCAGGATCAAACGTTGGACGGCTCGCCATCCCTAAAATTTCTCCGTTGTTTGGATTCATGGCAATCGCAATGATGCCATCCGGCCGATACGTCGCTTCCGCAATGGTCAGCTCCCTTTCTAAAATCGTCTGCACACGCGTATCAATCGTCAATTTTAAATCAAGCCCATCAACGGGTGGCGTGTACGCATCGGCCATGCCGGGCATGCGTTTCCCTTTCGCATCGGAATAAAATTGTACCGACCCAGGCTTGCCGCTTAATTGTTTATCGTAATACAACTCAAGCCCCATTAACCCTTGATTGTCGATGCCTGCAAATCCGAGCACGTGCGATAAATAGCTGCCAAACGGATAATACCGCTTCGAGTCTTCAGCGATGTATACTCCTTTCATCCCTAAATCGCGAATTTGTTTTGCCTGTTCGTTTGAAATTTTTCGCCCTTCAGGATGAATACGTTCAATAGACGTTTTTTTCGTCACATGTTTGTACGCTTTCTCTACCGGCATATGTAAAATATCGGCAAGCTGCTTCGCTACTTCGGCTGGATTTTCAATTTGTCTTGGGACGACGAGCACAGATGGGGCGCTTATGTTAGTCGCTAAAGGCACCCCGTTGCGATCGACAATTTGTCCGCGCTCTGGCTCAAACGGAATGTTTCGGCTCCATAAATCTTTCGCTCGTTCCGTTAACATATCCCCTAAAACGAATTGTACGTAACCGAGACGTATATCAATAATCGCAAAAATGACGAATCCGA
The DNA here is from genome assembly GCF_036834105.1 of Anoxybacillus sp. NCBI lineage: Bacteria > Bacillati > Bacillota > Bacilli > Caryophanales > Anoxybacillaceae > Anoxybacillus > Anoxybacillus sp. Next base: position 1,973 of record NZ_DAITON010000049.1, read on the forward strand.
TCAACAAAAAAACAGTTAATCGCTTGCGAACGGTAACTGCACGCATATCGTAGAACCCCCTCATATGTTTCGGCTCGTTCCACTATATGCTTGTACCGTTTCATATAGAACTAGTCGATCGGACCATCCGTTTCTTGTTGTTCGCTTTCTTTGTTTTCTTTTTTCTCGCTAAGTTCGGACGGTTTGGCCAGCTCAACGATGACATAATCATTTTGTTTTATGACCGTTCCCGGAGCGATATTTTGCCTAAATACGTATCCGCTTCCGATAAAGCTCGGTTTCAGTTGTAACAATTCGGCAAGCTTCATCACATCGCGCAACGACCAACCAGTCAAATCTGGCATGATGGCATGACCGTCCGTTTGCAGCAACACGCGATCCGACGCAACGACATGTTCACCGGCTCGCGGGAATTGAGCATGTACTTGTTTTCCTTTTCCGACGACAGTCACGTGTAGTCCTTCGTTTTTCAACGACTGTACCGCTTGTTCAACCGACTGACCGACGTAAGACGGAAGCGGCGTGCTTTTTTCTTTTTTCTCCGATTTTTTCTCGGCGGTCGGTTGAATGTTTAAATATTGCAAACTGCTTTTCATGACGGAATTAAAAATCATTGATACAGGCGCGGCCCCTGTTTCCGTATATGAAATATTTGGCTGTTGTACCGCAACATACATAATTAAACGTGGATTTTCGCGCGGTGCCATCCCTAAAAACGAAAATATGTAGTTTTGATGACCCGTCAAATAGCCACCTTTCGGATCTGGAATTTGCGCAGTTCCCGTTTTTCCTGCTACGCGATAACCTTCAATTTGATAAGGACGCCCCGTCCCCTTTTCGGATGTAACGACCGTCTCTAAAATGTCTAACACCTTTTCGGCTGTTTCTTTTGAAATCGGTGTATCAACGACTTGCGGTTCATTTTTCACCACCGTTTTTCCGCTTTCCGAATCAACAATGCGATCAACGACGTATGGCTTCATCATTTTCCCGCCATTCGCAATGGCTGTTGCTGCTTGAATTTGTTGAATAGGGGTAACAGATGTTCCTTGCCCGAACCCTGTCGTTACTTTTTCAATCGGATAACGATACAAAATATTTCCCGCTTTTTCTCCTGGCAAATCAATACCCGTTGGCTCGTGGAAACGGAAGCGGTGCAAATATTGCAAAAAGCGATCTTCGCCTAATTTTTCGCGCACGATGATGGCGAAGGCGACGTTTGATGAGCGCTGTACCCCTTCAAGAAACGTAATTTTTCCCCAGCCGACTTTATTATGGTCGCGAATGCGATGGCTCCCTACTTGATACGAACCGGATAAATACGTTTCATTTGCTGGAAACACCCCTTCATTTACAGCGGCCGCAAGCGTAAATATTTTCATCGTCGAACCTGGTTCGTACGGATATGCGATCGCATCGTTCAAGTAGTTTTCAATATTTCGTTTGTTCGGATTAAAACTCGGGCGCGTGCTCATCGCTAAAATGGCGCCAGTTTTCGGATCCGCAACGATGGCGATCATTTTTTTCGGAGCATATTGTTTTTCAACCGCATTCATCGCATCTTCTAAAAACGTTTGAATGTTTTTATCGATCGTTAAATAAATATCTTTTCCGTTTTGTGGTGGAACGATTTTTTCATCTGCGTGGGGCAATTTAAACCCTTGTTGATCCCCTTCATAGACGACGTATCCGTCTTTTTCTTTTAATTGTTCATCAAACTGCTTTTCAATGCCCATTTTTCCTTCTACTTCATTCGTCCCTTCATTTTTTTGCGCATAGCCGACGACGTACGAAGCGAACGTGCCGTTCGGATAAAAACGTTTCGAATCCCGCAAAAAAATAATGCCTGGAAGTTGTAACGCTTCAATTTCTTTTTTCACCGTTTGGCTAATGCCGCGGCCGTTTGGACCGAACTCTACTTGCTTCGCCTTTTTTTTCAACATGCGTTCTACATCTGCCACATCCATGTTTAATAGTGGCGCTAGTTTGCGCGCTGTTGCTTCTGGATCGCTCACATGTTGCGGCATATTCGGGTCAAGAACAGCGGCAACGGTGTAAGAAGGGATGTCTTCTGCGATCACTTCCCCACGCCGATCGAAAATCGTTCCTCGCTTCGCTTCTAACACTTGTTTTTTCAAATAACGTTTTTGTGCCTCAACCGCTAATACTCGTCCATCTGCAACACCTGTTGCTTGCAAGTAAACGAAACGACCAAACAATATAAAAAAGAGCAAGCTAAAAATCCCAAAATATATAGCTGCTCCTCTATGTGTATGTTTATGCTTTCTCATTCGGCATCAATCCTGTACAACTTTTACGTTATTTTCGTTTAATGTTAGACCAAGCTCTTTCGCTTTTGCTAAAATGCGCTCGTATGTGCTTAGTTCTTGCACTTGTACGTATAAATCACGATTTTGTTTTTCTTGCTCTTGAATCGTCGCTTGTAATTGTTGCACTTCTTTATTCATGTGATAAATCGTAAATTGATTGGATACGATCATGATGCTGCTATATAGCGCAAATGCGACAAACGCAACGAAAACGATTTTCTCCCCGAGCGTCCAGCGCACACCACGTTTTTGTTTTTTCTTTGGCGCGCGTTGCACATGTTGTTCTTGCTGTTGCACTTTTTGTTGAATGCGGACAGCTGCCATACCTTTTCCCCCTTTTTACAATTTTTCAGCAATGCGCAATTTTGCAGATCGTGCGCGATGATTATGTTGCAATTCTTCTTCCGATGGAACGATCGGCTTTTTTGTAATGATTTTTAATTTCGGCTTATACTCATCTGGAACGATCGGCAATCCCGGCGGTAAGTGAGGCGTTTCACTTGCTTGTTTAAACGCTAGCTTACAAATGCGGTCTTCGAGTGAATGAAACGTAATGACGCTTATTCGTCCTCCCGGCTTTAATATATCAATGGCTTGTTCGATCGCTTCTTCAAACGCGCGCAATTCATCGTTTACAGCGATGCGAATCGCTTGAAAGATTCGTTTCGCTGGATGTCCTCCCGTTCGACGCGCGGGCGCTGGAATAGCTCCCTTAATGATGTCAGCGAGCTCCGTCGTCGTTTCAATCCGCTTTTGCTTGCGCGCTTGTTCAATTTTACGTGCGATCGCTTTTGAAAACTTTTCTTCACCGTATTGGAAAAAAATTTTTACAAGCTGTTCGTACGGCCATGTGTTAACAATGTCATATGCTGTTAACGTTTGCTCGCGATCCATGCGCATATCGAGCGGCGCTTCATGTTGATAACTAAAGCCGCGCTCCGGCATATCGAGCTGCGGGGACGATACACCGAGGTCGAATAAAATGCCGTCCACTTCATGCACGCCGTAAAGCGCCAACTGTTGTTTCATATAGCGGAAATTGCTTTTAATAATCGTAAACTGACCGCTATATCGTTCAAGTTTTTGCTTGGCATGATGAATGGCGATATCGTCTTGATCGAAGGCAAACAGTCTTCCTTCCGGCGATAATTGCGACAGTAAATATTCGCTATGTCCAGCTCCACCGAGCGTACAATCTACATATGTACCATCTTTTTTTATGTTCAATCCATCAACGGTCTCTTTTAACAATACAGTTACGTGATGAAACAACGATGTCACCTACCTTTTACAACTTTGCAATTGTATTGTACCATCATTTCACTAAATTCACTACTTACTTCCGAACTATTCTATTGTAATAAAAAAAAATCCTGTGCGCGACAGGATTTTTTTATCGACGAAAATAGTTACATATATACAATTTTATGCAGCCCATTCCACCGATAATCGACATGAAGAAGTCGAGAAACAACGTCTAAACCGTAACGATTCATATAGTAAAACATATTCCACACGCGCTCTTGCGGCATGCCGTTCGGACGCAACGCCAGCGCAATGCGCTCATACTTACGCACGTGCACATCATGCTTTTGCAACATGCGCCGTGCAATCAATTGTTGAAGATAATCGATTTCTGTCTCGATCCGTTCGGCATTTTTCAACATTACTCGTTCAAGGTGCGGATCGACTTGCATCCCAAGATGACGAAGTTGTTCATGTATGCGCGCCATTTCCTTTTTCGCTTCCCCAAACGCTTCATCGAACGCGATCGGCTCATTGTTGCGCAACCACTCCTCAAGCGCATCGTCCGTTCCGTTTACCAATGCTTGTTCGACCGTCATATGCACATCAGCTAAATCGGTTGCAATATGGCGTTCAACGAGCGTCAACGACAGGCGCGGCACAATCGGGGGCATGCGCAAGCCAACATGCTCGAACACTTGCTTTAATTCGGCCCAATAGGCGATTTCGCCTGGGCCGGCAATGAAAGCGAGCGTCGGAAATAACCATTCTTGCATGAGCGGCCTTGTTACGACGTTGTTGCTAAACGACTGCGGCTCCCTCTCCATTCGTTGTTTTAGCTCATCTAACGTGAAGCGATACACCCCATCTTTTGTGTAAAAACAACGTTGTCTATCATCATAATATAATAGCCGTCGTTGACCGTCATCGTAAAACAAATGCGCGCACATCGGCGACACATTAATCGTGCGCGCATAACCTAGCTTTTCAAGATGCCGTTGTTGTTCGTTTAGCGCGTTTGTCATCATATGATGATTGTGAGCGATCGTCATAAACCATTTGCTTTCGATCGCCCGTAAGTGTGGGTGGGCCGCATCTACAACAACGAGGCCTTCTTTTGCAAACAACGATAAAACAATGGCTGCAAAAAAGTCAGCGACCGTCTTTGATTTTGCGATACATTCGTATATGTATGCACGCAATTCGTTTGTTACATCTGTTTCACCGTACGTTTTCAGCACTTCATCTATCCATTGTTTGCAGTCGTCTTCATTGAGTTCAATACGGGCAGCCATCCGCTTCTCTCTCGCTAATGGCGGATATACGTATTTTTTCACTTTCCCTTCATCACACACGTGCACATGGTTAATTTCTGCCACGTCATGATCTTCCGATGCCATCCAAAACACCGGAACAACAGGCACGCCGAGCTCACGTTCTTGTTGCTTTGCTAATGTAATGATCGAGATGATTTTGTAAATCGTATATAACGGACCTGTTAATAGCCCAGCCTGTTGTCCGCCAATGACGACAACGCTCTTTGGATGGCGCAATTTTTTAATATTTGCCATCGTTTCATCGCTCGCCCCAAACTGCTCATGGTATGTAAGTAAATGATCGACGAGCGCTTCTCGTGCATACGTTCGCTCATGCACGTATGCGAGACGTTCTTCAAATGTAAAATGGTGAAACGCTTCATGAATCGGAAACGTCCCTTTCATATATTCTGTTGCTAAACGGTTCGTGGCTGGCAATGACAGCTCCATAACTTCCATCTTAAACTTCCTTTCCCATTCATGATGAAAACACGACCATGACGCGATGAATGATCCCGTATATCAATAGTCCCATATAAGCGGTTGTAAACAATAAAAATTGCACTTTCCAATATAATTTAAACGTTCGTGGCAACGACACGTCTCCTGTCTTTTTCCAATATAAGACGATACCGATCATAAATGTAACAATAAAGAAAATGAGCAGTTCAACGATGTACGACCGATGAAAAATAGCTTGTAACAATACGTGCACCGCAAAAATAAAAAACATGGTCGATCCGTTTACAGCGACGTGAAACGCACGCCTCCCTTTTCGTTTGAACACCGCTTTGGCGAGCGTGAAAATAAAAAAAAACGAAAGGAACGGCACGACAACCATGATGGCAATGAAAGAAGTTAATAACTCTTTCATCTTCCCTTTCCCCCCTCTAGTTCTTTCCCTTTCACAAGGGAGTATAAAAATGTGCTAATGGGGGCAGGAATGTGCTGCTCGTTTGCTCGCTCGATTACATACGATAAAATGGCGTCAATTTCCGTTCTTCTCCCTGACTCGATGTCGCGCAACATCGAAGAGCGGTTGGCGGCCGTTTGGCGACAAATCGTTTGGACGTGTTGCCATATGCGCTCCCGTTGTTCAATATGAAAAATGGAAGCGACTTCGTGAAACAATTGCTCCATCGCTTGCCGATACGGATCGTGCGCCACTAGCATACCGTTCGGGACGCGCAATAAAGCGGTAAGCGGGTTAATTAATACGTTCACCATTAATTTTTCAAGCAACATCGTTTCCCAATCGTCGACGTATTGAAACGGAAAGCGGGACGATGTGCGCAAAAGAAACGAGAACGCGTGCTGTTCCCCTCGCCATACGCTCCATTTCGTTTGGCCGACACCGGTATGAACAACGGTCGTATCGTCTACTTTCAGCGCGCCATGTTCGACGACGGCAAGCGCAATATGTTCGTGAGGCAAGCGCGATACATATCGAATATGCCCCATGCCGTTTTGCAAAAATATGATGGCGTTCGCTTGAAGCATATGTACATGCGTCGTCAATATGTTTGTTAAATCGTATTGCTTCACCGCCATAAACAACACATCGTCGTTCGTTTCGCAAACGAACGGCGTCGCTTGTACGCGATGCGTCGTTTTTTCGTCCCCACAAATGACCGTCAATCCATTCGCGCATAGCTTTTCCGCCTGCTCATGTCGCCGCGTGTAAATGGTGACATGAGCGCTTTGGCTCATGTAAGCAGCCGTCAACAAACCGACCGCACCGCCACCAACAATTCCGATTCGCACCGTACCTCCCCCTCTGTCTTTCCTATGCTTTATTGTATAAAAAAAAGTAGCTGACGTCTATCAGCTACTATACAGACAATTGGCGCGCACGCTCTAAAATATACATGATCGCTTTGTACTCTTGTTGCAACGCTTGCAGCTGCTTTTCCAGCTCTTCTTTTTCTTTTTGCAACGTACATACTTGCTGGCGCAACTGTTCGATTTCTTGTTTCCCTTCTCCGCGCTGTTGCAACGTTTGCAAAAACGAAATGACATCTTGCAACGTCATGTCGCGTTCGGACGGTTGCGGCTCTTTTTTCTTCTTTCGTTGCTGTTTCGCTAACTCTAACTCTCGTTCATATGTTTTGCGCACGTATGCATTCCATCGGAAACCGCAAGCGGCGGCTGTTCGCGATAGTTTTTTTCCTACTTCTTCAAACGCTCGTAATTGTGTGCTTCCTTCGCGCACGAAAGCTAACACCGTTTCAGCAAGCAATACGTCCTCCTCTTCTGTCCACGCATCTTGACGCATCATTTCTATCCCTCCTCGCTGCATTTACTATATCATTATGCAGCTAATAGAAAAGATAGAAGATTATTTGTTTCGTTTCGCTAAAAATGATTGTACCGCCTGCTCGTGCTCTTCGCTTTCCCATAAGCGAGCGCATTGTTCAATTTCAGCAAAAAAACGACGGCGAAACTCTTCCGTTTTCCAACGCCTGATCGTAGCCTCCTTATAGGCGCGCAACACATGAGTCGATTTATTCGTATAGCCGCTCATCTCTTTTTCACACTGTTCGCGCAACGAATGATGAAACGTACGGTGAACAAAGCCGATGCGCTCCGCTTCTTCCGCTGTTATCGTTTGCGCTTGAAGCAATAGATGAAGCGCTTTGTCATACGCCATTTTTTCAAATAACATCGTCGCTCCACCCCAGCCTGTCGTAATAGCTAAATTCGCTTGTACAAAACCGAGACGTGCGCCGGCGCGGGCAAAGCGAAAATCGCATGCTGTCGCCAATTCACAGCCGCCGCCAACCGCGGTGCCGTTAATGAGGGCAACCGTTGGCTTCGACAACGTCAATAAGCGATACAAAATATTTCCCATTTTCGCAAGCATAGCGTACGCTTCCTCTTTTGTTTTTAGCTTGTGAAACACTTGTAAGTCGCCGCCGGCACAAAAGGCGTCTTCGCCAGCGCCGGTAATGACGAGCACTTTCACTTCATCATCTTGTTCAGCAAGCTCGATCGCTTCGTGCAGTTCTTCCATCACCGTATAGTCGATCGCATTTCGTCTCGTCGGACGACAAATTGTAAACCATGCGATGCCTTGTTGTTTTTCAATCATGTCTCCCTCTCCCCTTTGCCGTATGTACATGCTTTGTATTCGCTATGCGATCCGTTTTTCCTCTATCAAATAAGAAAAGCGCAAGGGGATGGCCCTTACGCTTTTCTTATTTGTTTACAACGTCTTTTCCTTTGTATGTTCCACAAACTTTACATACGCGATGAGCAAGTTTCATTTCACCGCAGTTTGGGCATTCTACCATACCAGGTACGCGCAATTTGAAGTGCGTACGACGTAGTCTCTTTTTCATTTTTGATGTTCTTCTAAAAGGTACTGCCATCATTTCCACCTCCTTAAATGGATTTAGGCAAATATGGAGGCCGGTGTAGTTCCGGATCTTCCCTTATGATTCATTTTTGTTTTCGAAAAACTTGGCTAACTTCGCAAGGCGCGGATCAATTTTGTTTTCATGTTCTTCTTCCGAAATGACCGCCCAATCTTTTCCTGATTGCGGAGCGGCATCAGGATGATCCGGCTGCTCGCTAAAAATTTGCATTGGAATTTCAAGAAGAATAAGCTCTTTTACGATCGGCATTAAGTCGATCGCCTCTCCTTGAACAACATGCGACTCTTCATCTGTTGCATCATAATCGTTTAAAAAGAACGTTTCTGTGCTTTCAATGGCGAATGGATACGATACGTCCACGAGCGTACGGGAACACGGTAACGTCATCGTCCCTTCAATCGTTAAGTGGAACGTAAACTTTTTCGCGCTCACATCTGCTCGTCCATGAACACGGACAGGAGAAATGTCACGAATGGACGCATCCACTTCTTTTAGCTCGGACACATCAGCCATTTCGTCAATCGACAGTCCTTTATGCTGCAACTGATGAAGTTGATGAATAGACCATCTCAATGATAATCACCTCAAGACAACAAAGAAAATTATACGTTTGAACAACGTTTTTGTCAATATTTTTTCTTTACACTACTTCCATTATAATCAGCTTATACTCACTGTATCACGTTTTCAACAAAAAAGAAAGGTGGACAACAGATGAAAGCGGCTGGAATCGTTGTCGAATACAATCCGTTTCATAACGGACATGCATATCATGTGCAACAAACGAGAAAAAAAACAGGGGCCGATTGCATAATCGCCGTCATGAGCAGCTCCTTTACACAACGGGGTGAGCCGGCAATCGTGCCGAAATGGCAACGTGCTAGCATGGCGCTAGCAGGCGGCGTCGATCTCGTCGTCGAGCTCCCTTATCCATTTGCGGTGCAAACAGCTGAGCTTTTCGCTCATGGGGCGATTTCGATTCTTGATGCCCTCCACTGCGAGCAATTATGTTTTGGAAGCGAACATGGAAATATCGAATCGTTTTTACAGACGGCACAACGGCTAATCGATGAACAAGAAAGACATAACGAGCGAGTAAAGCATTATATGCAACAAGGAATGAGCTATGCGAAAGCGTATGCCCTTGCGCTTGGCGACATCAGTCGTGACGTGCTCGACATATCGCAGCCGAACAATATTTTAGGATTGCATTACGTTAAAGCGATACGAGAACAGCGAAGTCAGATGAAGCCGGAAACGATTTCGCGCATCGTTGCCCATTATCATGACGAAACGCTCCCGACGAATGAGCAAATCGCTAGCGCAACGAGCATTCGCCGCTTTTTGCAATCTGGTCGCGCTGAAGACATCGTGCGCTACGTTCCACACATCACATATGAGACGCTTCAAACGTATCGAATGTGGCACGACTGGGAGTCGTATTTTCCGCTTCTCAAATATCGCCTACTGACGATGGAAATAGATGATATTCGACGCATCGTAGAAGTGGAAGAAGGAATTGAACATCGGTTAAAACGAGCGATTGTACATGCTACATCGTTTCACGCATTTCTTTCAGCTGTCAAAACGAAGCGATATACGTGGACGAGATTGCAACGTATATGTACGCATATTTTGACGAATGTAACGAAAAAAGAAATGGCGCAAGCGATCGAACAGAAGCGTGCGACATACATTCGTCTGCTCGCAATGAACGACAAAGGAAGAGCGTATTTACAAACCGTCAAAAAACGAACGGCATTGCCGCTTATAACGAACGTAAAACATATACAACACGACCCGATATATCATATTGAAAAAAAAGCGACGCAAGCATATTTATCCGTGTTGCCTGAGCCGCTTTTGACGGAAGCGTTGCGCAACGAATACGCAACGCCGCCGTTACGATAGTTTTTGTAAAAATTGAACAGCGTCATCGAACGTATCAACAGGAACAATTTTCATGTTTGTGCCGATATCTTTTGCCGTTTTTGCAGCTTCCTTATAGTTTGAATGTGTCGCTCCGCGCTCGTTCGGAGCGAAAAAAATGTCCGCCCCCGCTTTATGAGCGGCGATCACTTTTTGAGAAATGCCACCGATCGGACCGACTTCTCCGTCGCTGTTAATCGTGCCGGTTCCAGCAATGCGATATCCTTTCGTTAAATCTTCGGGAACGAGCTGGTTGTACACTTCAAGAGCGAACATGAGACCGGCGGACGGTCCACCAATTTGATCGGATTCAATACGAACTGGTGGATCGGTGACGATATCGCGGTCGGTCATGACGGAAACGCCGAGACCGACACGCTCTTTATCTTTCGGAAACGGTACGAGCGTCAATGTTACCGTTTTCTCTTTTCCTTCTCGTTTATATGTAATATGAACGCGATCGCCTTTTTTCTTTCCGCTCACGTATTGAATAAATTCATCAGCTTCATTGATTCGTTGCCCGTCAATCGCTGTTAATTGATCGCCGCTTTTTAATTGTTTCGAAGCCGGCATCTCATCCATGACATAAAGTACATATACCCCTTTATTTTTGTAGGAAAACGGCTTATTTGCTTTTTTGTATGCAACGGCAATCGCCGTTTCTTTCGAGTTTTCCATCATTTTTAATTGGCGATGTGTATATTCTTCGTCGCTTTCTCCTTCTTGGCGCACTTCGTCCATCCGATATAGCTCGTTATATTTACTCACGTGCGCGAGGATAAAAGAAAAAAGGTTTGCCTGCCCCATTCGAACCGTCGTTAACATCAATTCCCCTTCTTCTTTGTAGCCGCCTTTTACTTCAACGAGCGGACGCAACGGTTCAGCCGTCCCGGGCATCGTCACGTAATATGGCAAATGAAAAAAAGTCGCAAAAGCAAACAATATCGCTATGATAATCGTCGTTTGAATATACCGTTTTTTCTTCATTGTTTAAACCCCTTCTTTGCAAGCAATTGGCGAATCGTCGGAAGCTGTTGGCGCGCCGCTTCTTCCCCGATGCGAATCATTTCTTTCGCATGAGTGAATGCATACGAACTATACCGCTCAAGCGGCGGGCGGATGACGATATCAGCTTGAGCGATGCGGTGGGACGCGAGCTCCGCTTGAATAATATCTAAACTTTGTAAAATAACATCAACCATCGATGTAATGGCACCGTTCGTTTTCACAGAAGCGACATCGACAGCGATGACGACATCCGCTCCCATGTCACGAACGACGGTAGCTGGCACGCGATCGATTACCCCTCCGTCGACAAGAAGACGGCCGTTCCATCGTTCTGGCACAAAAATGCCGGGAATAGAAATGCTTGCCCGCACCGCATCGGCTATGCTTCCGCTGCGAAAGACGACCTTTTCCCCTTTTTGCAAATCCGTTGCCACGATCGCGAGCGGAATGTGCGTGTCTTCGATTCGTTGTTGCTTTGTCATAACCGAAATGAATTGTTTTATGTCATTTCCAGCAATAAGCCCCATTTTCGGAACGGTCCAATCGATATAGTCGTTGCGTCGAAATACGGATGCTAATCGGTATAATCGCTCCGTCGATATCCCCGATGCATACAACGCTCCAACGAGGGCACCGATGCTACTTCCGGCGATCATATGAATCGGAATGTGTCCTTCTTCCAACACTTTAATTACTCCAGCATGCGCAAAGCCTCGTGCTCCACCAGAACCTAACGCCAACCCGATTTTCATTCTCGTTCCCCCTTCCTGTTCAATACTATGGTCTAAAATGTCCACATATACTCGTATATTAAAACGAGTACGATCGGCAAACGAGGAGGCTTATGAACGATGAAAGAGAAATGGAAAACATTAGTGCTATCGTCTATCATTATTTGTTTATGTATCGCCTTGCTTCGCTATCCACAGCAATCATTTGAAGCGGCTGTGCGCGGATTACATATGTGGTGGGACGTCGTCTTTCCTTCCCTTCTCCCTTTTTTTGTTGTATCAGAAATTTTAATCGGATTTGGCGTCGTTCATTTTCTCGGTGTATTGCTTGAGCCGTTCATGCGACCGCTTTTTAAAGTGCCTGGCATCGGCGGGTTCGTTTGGGCGATGGGCATGGCTTCTGGCTATCCTGCTGGGGCGAAACTGACGGCACGATTAAAGCAACAGCAACAGCTTTCCGCCGTTGAAGCAGAACGGCTCGTTTCGTTTACAAATTCATCAAATCCGCTTTTTATTTTCGGGGCTATTTCTGTCGGTTTTTTTCACAATCCGAATATCGGCATCATTCTCGCCTTATCCCATTATCTCGGCAACATTTGCGTCGGAATGATGATGCGCTTCCACGGAAAAGACGACGCCGCTCATGTCGCCAAGCAAAAAAAAGGCATTTTCCGTCAAGCGTTTCGCGCCATGCATGAAACGCGCTTAAAACATAGACAAGCGGTCGGTAAACTGCTTGGAGATGCCGTCCGCTCCTCCATTCAGACGCTTTTTATGATCGGGGGGTTCATTATTTTATTTTCCGTTTTAAATAAACTGCTTTATATGACAAATATGACGAACGTGCTCGCAAACATCGTGCAGCACGGTTTAGCTATTTTTCAATTGCCGAGCGAGTTGAGCGTGCCGCTTATTGCAGGAATGTTCGAAATTACTTTAGGTAGCCAAATGGCGAGCGAAGCGACGAACGCAACACTGTTACAAAAAGTGATCGTCACAAGCTTCATTCTCGCCTTTGGCGGCTTTTCTGTACAAGCACAAGTTGCCAGCATATTAGCTGAAGCAAATATTCGCTTCCAACCTTTTTTCATTGCGCGCATATGTCACGGGCTATTTGCTGCTTTTTTCGCATCGCTTCTTTGGAAACCGCTTTATGTTGAGCCGTTTGAGGCAGGAGAAACATGGCCTGTATGGCTTCCGCAAACAGGGGTACAATGGTCGATTACGTACGTGCATTGGCTTGAGCAGTACGGTTTTTTCATCACCGCTACGGCGTGTCTCGTTTATTTGCTCATCATTTTTCGACGTGAAAAACCACCTGCTTAAAGGTGGTTTTTCGCTTCAGCAAACTTTTGACGA
>NZ_DAITON010000050.1:0-15200 GCF_036834105.1 Anoxybacillus sp.
CTGTTTGTCTTTTAGGGATGGAAATTAATGTAATAAAAAATGCTCATCTACAGTATAATAAGTGAATGTGAACTAGAGTGGAAAGTAGTGGTGTTTTATGGGAGAGAAAGTCGTTGTGTTAATTGGTCCAACGGCTGTAGGGAAGACGAAAATGAGCATAGAGTTGGCGAAGCGTTTAGACGGGGAAATTATTAATGGTGACTCCATGCAAGTGTACAAAGGATTAGATATTGGAACGGCAAAAATTCCCCGAGAAGAAATGGAAGGGATTCCGCACCATTTGCTCGATATAAAAGAGCCACACGAATCTTTTTCTGTTGCCGAGTTCCAGACCCTTGCCCGATCGCTTATTCAACAGATTACGCATCGGGGAAAACTTCCAATCATCGTTGGAGGTACAGGACTATATATCCAATCTGTTATCTATGATTACCAATTTTCAAGTGCTCCATCAAACGATTTGTATCGTCAATCGTTAGAGCGATGTTCGTCCATTGAACTTTATGAGCAATTAAAAAAAATTGATCCGATAAGTGCTGGGCGTATTCATCCGAATAATGTTCGTCGCGTCATTCGCGCATTAGAAATTTACCATTGTACAGGGAAAACGATGACAGAATGGCTAAAAGAACAGAAGCGGCAGCTCGTTTATAACACAGCATTAATTGGATTGACAATGGAACGTGAGAAATTATATGAGCGCATTAATAAGCGGGTAGATCAAATGATTGCTCAAGGATTAATCGAAGAAGTGAAACGATTGCATGAAAAAGGTGTGCGCGATTGTCAGGCCATTCAAGCGATCGGCTATAAAGAATTGTATTCGTATTTAGATGGGCTTATCACACTAGAAGAAGCCATTGAACAAATGAAACAAAACTCCCGTCGCTATGCGAAGCGCCAGTTGACATGGTTTCGAAACCAAATGCCTGTTCAATGGTTTGATATGACAGATGACAAGATGTTTTCGATACGAATAGATGAAATTTTGCGTTGCATAGAAGGAAAGTTTCGCCTTCAGTCGAATATATAGACGTAATGTAGAGAGAAAAAGAGGAGGACGAGCCAATGAAAAACACAATAAATATTCAAGATCAGTTTTTAAACCAGTTGCGCAAGGAAGGAACGGCGGTTACCGTATTCTTGTTAAATGGATTTCAATTGCGCGGTCTAGTGAAAGGGTTTGATAATTTTACGGTGTTATTAGAAGTTGATGGAAAACAACAATTAATTTATAAACATGCGATTTCCACATTTGCGCCACAAAAGAATGTAAAAATTGAAATTGAGTAAGCAAAATCGCTCACCGATGAGGTGGGCGGTTTTTTTTCGCTAGGCGTTTGTCACGAAATGGGTATAAACAGCGTATATTAGTAAAAGAAGCAACGATGAAGGAGAGGTGACGTCGCCTTGTCAGAGTTGACAATGAAGCAAACGAAAAGTCAAATTAATATCGTGCTTAATGCAAAAAACGTCAATTACTTGACGAAAGAAGAAGCTCCAAATCGAATTGACTATCACCAACATGTAGTGTTGAAAGAGATTCAAAAAGAGCTAGATGAACTAGTTGGGCTAAGTGAAGTGAAAAAATTAATTAAGGAAATTTACGCATGGTTATATATTAATAAAGCACGTCAAGCAAACGGATTAAAAGGAAATAAACAATCGCTTCATATGATCTTTAAAGGGAACCCAGGCACAGGAAAAACGACAGTTGCTCGTATTCTTGGGAAGTTATTTTTAGAAATGAACGTGTTATCTAAAGGACACTTTATTGAAGCAGAACGTGCCGATTTAGTTGGTGAATACATCGGTCATACAGCAAATAAAACGCGTGATTTAATTAAAAAAGCGCGCGGGGGGATTTTATTTATTGATGAAGCGTATTCACTTGCTCGCGGGGGAGAAAAGGACTTTGGAAAAGAAGCGATTGATACGTTAGTAAAAGGAATCGAGGATTTTTCTGATGATTTAGTTGTGATTTTAGCAGGATATCCAGCCGAAATGGATTATTTTTTATCCTTAAATCCAGGATTGCCGTCACGCTTTCCGTTGATGCTCGAGTTTCCTGATTACACAGCAGATGAGCTTGTACAAATTGCGAAACAAATGCTTCACATAAGGGAATATGAGCTCACTTCCGACGCAGAACGAAAACTTCGTGAACATATCGAGCAACTATTGGAAGGTGGACTTCAAAGGAAGTTTAGTAATGGTCGTTACATTCGAAACTTGATTGAAAAAGCAATTCGAAAACAAGCGGTACGTTTATTACATGAAGGACGCTATGACAAAAAGGAGCTTATGATCATACGGGAACGTGATTTAGTTGTTGAATAAATAGGGAAGGGAAACCTTCCTTATTTTTTTATGTACGAAAGAAGGGTTTCTTCTTTATTTCGTAGAATATAGTCTGAAAATAATAAATATTATTTATATTAATATAAAAAGTGAGGAGGGATTTTTTTGTACATTACGATTGGAGAGCTATTTTCACAGTCGGTAAGGAAATTCCCGAAAAAAGAAGCGCTTGTCGATATCCGCACACGACTTCGCTATACGTACGAACAATGGGAAAAAGAAGTGAACAAACTTGCAACCGCTCTCTTAGAAGCGGGAGTCCGAAAAGGAGATCGTGTATCGACCGTGTTATTTAATACGGCAGAACTTGCGACCGCTCTTTTTGCGTGCGCGAAAATCGGCGCTGTTTTTAACCCGATTAATTTTCGTTTACGACCGAAAGAAATCGCTTACATTTTAACCGATGCCACTCCAAAAATCGTTTTATTTGAACAAGCAGTTGAACCACAAATCGCAGCCATTCATCATGAATTTCCGCACATTTCTTTTTGGGTCATTGACGGGCAAGCGCCAGCGTACGCTGCTTCCTATCATGAACAAATCCAACGTGCAAATAGCGAGCTTCCAGCCATCGACGTTTCCGAACATGACTTATATGCGATTATGTACACAAGCGGAACGACAGGACAGCCAAAAGGGGTGATGCATCGACATCGCGACATGGTCGAGCAAAGCTTGATTTGCAATTCTGTGATGCGCATTCGCGAAACAGAGCGGGGACTTGTCACTGCGCCGATGTTTCATTGTGCTGAATTGCATTGTTGTTTCCTCCCGCGCGTCCATGCTGGAGCAACAAATGTTATTGTTCATCATTTCGACCCGAAACAAGTATTAACCGTCATCGAACAAGAACGAATTACTGTCTTATTTGCTGCACCGACAATGTGGAATATGCTGTTGCAAGAAAAATTGTCCGATTATGATTTATCTTCGCTTCGCATCGGTTTGTACGGAGCTGCTCCGATGGCGCCAGTGCTTGTGAAAGAATTCAAAGAGCGGTTAGGCATTGATTTAATTCAAGCGTACGGCATGACAGAAATGGAACCAGCGTTAACTTTCTTATACGGAGAGGAGCAATTAACGAAAGCCGGATCTGCTGGACGCGCGTGTTTAAACCATGAAATTCGCATCGTCAAACCGCGCGAAGACGGACCGTCTGACCCCGATGACATTTTACCGCCAGGGGAAGTTGGCGAAATTATCGTCAAAGGTCCATGCATGATGGTCGGCTACTACAATCGCGAAGATGCGACGGAAAAAGCGATGTATAAAGGTTGGTATCATTCTGGCGATTTAGGTTATATGAATGAAGACGGGTATTTATACGTTGCCGACCGAGTCGATGACATGATTATTAGCGGCGGCGAAAACGTCTATCCGCGTGAAGTAGAAGACGTGCTTTATGAACATGAAGGAGTGCTTGATGTTGCGGTGCTTGGCGAACCGGATGCGCTATGGGGAGAAAAAGTCGTTGCGTTTGTTGTGAAAAAAGACAAATCGCTTACCGCTGAACAATTAGAGGCGTTTTGCAAACAAAGCGATAAGCTCGCCCCATACAAACGACCGCGCACGTACTATTTTGTAGAGGCGTTGCCACGTAATGCAAGCGGAAAAATTCAAAAGTTTTTATTGCGCGAACAAATGAAAAAAATGGCACAGTCATAGGACGGTGGGAAAATGGCAGCGACGTATTTGCAGGAAGAGCATCACATCTTTCGTGAAGCATTCCGAAAATTTTTACAAAAAGAAGCGTATTCATTTTATGACGAGTGGGAAAAACAAGGAATCATTCCACGGGAATTTTGGCGGAAAATGGGAGAGAACGGCTTCCTTTGTCCGTGGGTAGACGAAACATACGGTGGATTTGGTGCCGATTTCGGCTATTCGGTCGTCATCAATGAAGAGTTGGAAAAAGTAGGATCAAGCCTTGTCGGCATCGGCTTGCATAACGACATCGTTGTTCCGTACATCGCGTCGTACGGAACAGACGAGCAGAAGAAAAAATGGTTGCCAAAATGTGTGTCTGGGGAAATCGTCACCGCCATCGCGATGACCGAACCAGGCGCAGGTTCTGATTTAGCAGGTATCAAAACAACGGCGGTGAAACAAGGCGACCATTATATCGTCAACGGACAAAAAACGTTTATTACAAACGGCATTCATGCCGATTTAGTCATCGTCGTCTGCAAAACAAATCCGCAGGCAAATCCGCCACACAAAGGTATGAGTCTCCTTGTCGTCGAAAGAGGAACACCAGGGTTTACACGCGGTCGGAAGCTAGAGAAGGTGGGATTGCATGCCCAAGATACAGCTGAGTTATTTTTTAGCGATGCAAAAGTTCCGGCAGAAAATTTGCTCGGCGAAGAGGGAAAAGGTTTTTACTATTTAATGGAAAAATTACAACAAGAGCGACTTATTGTCGCTATCGCCGCGCAAACGGCAGCAGAAGTGATGTTTGACTTAACGAAGCGATATGTGAAAGAGCGCACGGCGTTCAGGAAAACGATTAGCCAATTTCAAACCGTCCAATTTCGGCTTGCGGAAATGGCGACGGAAATTGCATTAGGGCGCGCGTTTCTTGACGATGTCATCGAACAACATATCGCCGGGAAAGACGTCGTGACCAACGTATCCATGGCGAAATGGTGGATGACGGAAATGGCAAAGCGTGTAGCTTCGGAAGGAATGCAGCTTCATGGCGGCTATGGCTATATGGAAGAATACGAGATCGCGAGACGTTATCGCGACATTCCGGTTAGCGCTATTTATGCAGGCACGAATGAAGTAATGAAAATGATCATTGCGAAACATCTTGGATTATAAGGGGGATTTCGTTGCTTGAAGGGGTGAAAGTCATTGATTTTTCCCACTACCTCCCTGGTCCGTTCGCTAGCCTTCGCTTAGCGGATTTAGGCGCGGAAGTCATCAAAATCGAGCCAAAAACAGGCGATCGGATGCGTGGACTAGCCGACGACTGCCTGTTTGACGCGAACAATAAAAATAAAAAAAGCATAGCGTTAGATTTGAAAAACGAGCAAGATGTTCAAATCGCGCAACAGCTCATCCGCCAAGCCGATGTTGTCGTTGAGAGTTTTCGCCCTAGTGTGATGAAACGGCTTGGACTTGGCTATGAAGAAACAGTGGCTCTTAACCCATCGATTGTGTATTGCTCAATTAGCGGTTACGGTCAACATAGCCGGTATGCATCGTTCGGAAGTCATGACTTAAACTATATGGCGCTTTCAGGCGTTTTAGCCCAGCTAAAAGCGAACAGTCACCCGGTTCATCCGACGATCACGCTTGCCGATCTCATCGGGAGCATGCATGTAGTCGAACAAATTATCGCTGCGTTGTATGCGCGCGAGCGGACGGGAAAAGGGTGCTATATTGATGTTGCGCTTGTTGACAGTTTACTTGCGATAATGACGAATCATTTTGTATTAGAACATTACACAGGACAAAAAAATGGGATTCCTGTATTAGCTGGCACGGTTGTGTCGTATCATCTGTACGAAACGAAAGACGGGCGGTACGTGGCGCTTGCGGCGCTTGAAGCGCATTTTTGGCGCAATTTTTGTAATGCAGTCGAAAAGCCCGAATGGTATGGAGGGCATTTATCAGTAGCTTGCGACGACAATCCTCTTTTTCTAGAAATAAAGCAGTTGTTTCGCTCGAAGACGTTTCAACAATGGATCGCTTTTTCGCAACAAGTCGATTGTTGCTTAACGCCGGTATTAGAAACCGATGAAGCGAAAACGTGGTTTGCAAGCGATACGTACCGAAAAATGATTCATATGGATAACGACCAAATCGAAGTAGCGACCCGTTACGATGAGCAGTTTTTTACGAAACGTACACGAGCCCCAAAACTAAACGAACATAAAGGAGTGGTGGCAAATGATGAACATTCCATTAAATATTGCGACAATGCTTGAACGGGCAGAAATGTTTTTTCCGAAAAAACAAGTCATTTCGCGGATGAAGAACGGGATTGTCCGCCATACGTATAAAGAAATTGGCGAGCGGACGAGAAAGCTTGCTAGTGCATTGCAAACGCTCGGTGTAAATATAGGGGACCGCGTCGGTACGTTTGCGTGGAACCATCATCGCCATTTAGAAGCGTATTTTGCCATTCCGGGTATCGGGGCGGTGTTGCATACGATTAACATTCGCCTGTCGCCGCAACATATCGCCTATATTATTAACCATGCCAACGACCGCGTGCTATTGATTGACGCCGATTTATTGCCGCTCATTGAACGGGTGAAAGACGAAATAAACGTCGAGGCGTTTATCATTATGACTGATGAACCGACGCTTCCGGAGACGACGCTTGCGCCCGTTTATCATTATGAACAGTTGTTGCAACAAGCCGAACCGATTTCGTTTGTTAAAAACATCGACGAACATCACCCTGCTGGCATGTGCTATACGTCCGCAACAACCGGAAATCCGAAGGGTGTGCTATACTCCCATCGCGGCATCGTTCTCCATAGCATGGCGCTTGGGCTTGCCGATAGTGCGGCATTGTCAGAATCGGATGTAGCACTACCGGTTGTTCCGATGTTTCATGCGAATGCGTGGGGATTGCCGTTTGCAGCGGTTTGGTTTGGGACGACGCTCGTCATGCCGGGGGCGGCATTTACGCCGAAAATATTAGTCGAGCTGATGGAACAAGAGAAAGTGACGCTTGCGGCTGGGGTGCCGACTGTTTGGCTTGGGTTATTGGGCGAGTTGGAGAAAGGCACGTACGATTTACGCAGCGTAACGCGCATTTTATGCGGCGGTTCAGCAGCACCGAAAGGAATGATTCGCGCCTTTGAAGAAAAATATGGTATTCCATTCGTGCACGCCTACGGCATGACGGAAACGAGCCCGCTTGTCGTCTTGTCGCGCCTCAAAAGCTACCAGCAGCACGTATCGAACGAAGAAAAATTGGACATCCGTGCGAAACAAGGATTTCTTGTGCCCGGGGTGGAAATGAAAGTGATTGGCAAAGACGGCGAAGTGGCGTGGGACGGAACGGAAATGGGGGAACTATGCTTGCGCGGTCCGTGGATTGCCGATGAATATTATAATGATGAGCGAAGCAAAGACGCGTTTCGCGACGGGTGGCTATATACAGGCGATGTCGTGACAGTAGACGAAGAAGGGTTTATTAAAATTGTCGATCGGACGAAAGACGTCATTAAAAGCGGCGGGGAATGGATTTCGTCTGTCGATTTAGAAAATGCGCTCATGGCGCATGAAGCGGTATTTGAAGCGGCGGTTGTTGCCGTGCCGCACCCACAATGGCAAGAACGCCCGATCGCTTGCGTCGTAGTAAAGGAAGGAAAACATGTGACAAAAGAGGAGCTATACGACTTTTTACGTCCGCAATTTGCGAAATGGTGGCTGCCAGATGACATCGTCTTTATGAGCGAAATTCCGAAAACGAGTGTAGGAAAATTTTTGAAAATGAAATTACGTGAACAACTGCGCGATTATTTTACGAACGTTCAATAGGGGGAGTAACGATGGAAATTATTGCGGTCATCGGTGCTGGCTTAATGGGGAGCGGCATCGCCCAGTCGTTAGCGATGGGAGGAAAAACGGTTTATTTATACGATATTTCTGATGCGGCACTTGAAAAAGGAATGCAGTCCATTCAAAAAAGCCTTTCTCGTTTTGTAAAGGCTGGTAAACTACAAGAACAAGAGGCGTCGGCTATTCTTTCCCGCATTCAAACGGAAACGAGCTTGCAAGAAGCAGTAAAAGAAGCGGACGTTATCGTCGAAGCGGTGCCAGAACATTTCCCGCTCAAAAAACAAGTGTTTGAACAGCTTGACAGTTACGCGAAACAAGAAGCGATTTTAGCGACAAATACGTCGGAATTAAGCGTTACCGCGATTGCCGCAGCGACGAAGCGTCCGAGCCAAGTCGTCGGCATGCATTGGTTTAATCCAGCGCCAGTGATGAAGCTCATTGAGATTGTGAAGGGCGTGGCGACGTCTGAACAGACGATTGAAGCGATTCAACAGCTATCGGAATCCATCGGCAAAGAAACCGTCATCGTAAAAGATATGCAAGGATTTGTGACAACAAGGGCGCTAGCTGCACATATGATCGAATGCATTCGCATGTATGAAGAAGGGGTCGCTTCTGCGGAGCATATCGACAAAGCGATTCGGCTCGGACTCAACTATCCGATGGGACCACTGGAACTGGCTGATTTAGTCGGGTTGGATACGATGTTGTTTGTCAGTGAAAATATGACAGAAGCATATGGCGATCGGTTTCGTCCGCCCCAAACGCTCCGTAAACTCGTCGAGGCGGGGCATCTCGGACGAAAAACAGGAAAAGGATTTTACACATACGAGTGAAAGAAGGGAAAAGCATGCGCGAAGTAGTCATTGTCGAAGCGGTACGCACTCCTGTCGGCAAGCGAAACGGGGTGTTTCGCGACAAACATCCGGTTCATTTAGCGGCCATTGCGCTTGAGGAAGTTGTTAAGCGTGCTGGGGTGGAAAAGCAATTGATCGAAGATATTGTGATGGGGTGTGTGACGCCGATTGGCGAGCAAGGGTATAATATTGGGCGTTTAGCAGCGCTTGAGGCAGGCTTTCCGATAGAAGTTCCCGCGGTGCAAATTAACCGGATGTGCGGTTCAGGCCAGCAGGCGCTTCATTTCGCTGCGCAGGAAATTAAATCAGGCGATATGGACATCGCGATTGCGACTGGGGTGGAAAGTATGACAAAAGTGCCGATTTTAAGCGATGGAAACGAGCGGACGATTCCACCGTCGCTCCATGAAAAATACGAATTCGTCCACCAAGGCGTTTCTGCCGAACTGATTGCTGAAAAATACGGATTGACACGAGAACAGTTAGACGAATATGCGTACGAAAGCCATCAACGAGCGCTCCGAGCGCAAGCGGAAGGTCGCTTCAGCCGAGAAATCGTGGCAGTCAAAGGACTTGATAAAGACGGCAACGACATCATCGTAACCGCCGATGAAGGGCCGCGCCAAGATACATCGCTTGAAGCGCTGGCGGCATTGAAGCCGGTCTTTAAACAAAACGGGAAAATTACTGCTGGGAACGCAAGCCAAATGAGCGACGGCGCAGCGGCGGTGTTGCTCATGGAGCGGGAAACAGCGATTCGACTCGGTTTGAGGCCGAAAGCAAAAATTGTCGCTCAAACAGTTGTTGGCTCTGATCCGACGTACATGCTAGATGGTGTCATTCCGGCAACGAAAAAAGTATTACAAAAAGCGAATCTCACAATGGACGCTATCGACCTCATTGAAATTAACGAAGCGTTCGCGTCTGTCGTCCTTGCTTGGCAAAAAGAAATTGGTGTTTCACTTTCCAAAGTAAACGTCAACGGTGGTGCGATTGCGTTAGGTCATCCGCTTGGGGCAACGGGTGTGAAACTGATGACGTCGCTCGTTCACGAACTCGAACGACGAAAGGGGCGCTACGGCTTATTAACGATTTGTATCGGGCACGGCATGGCAACCGCGACCATTGTCGAGCGGTGGGGACAGTAAAAAACAGGGGACGATATTTGGGTCCCCTGTTTTAATTCCCTGCTTTTAATGATTTATTCGGCAATTTCCAGTTATATGTGTACGATAAAATGCGCAACGCGGCAACGACAACAAACAATACATACAGGCTAATTGAGGAGTGTGCAATGCCTGTTCCAACCGCAACGCCAGCTACAATGGCCCAAACAGCATAAATTTCATCACGTAGTACAAGAGGCTTTCTTCCTGCTAATACATCGCGAATCATTCCGCCTCCGCTCCCTGTTAGTACAGCAGCAACAATAACTGCGCTTAATGGTCGATTCATTTGAACGGCATATAGTGCCCCTTGAATGGCGAAGGCCGAAAGTCCGAGGGCGTCGAAAAAGTTGCCCCAACGTTGCCAATGCGGCAACATTTTTTGCGGGAATAAATAGACAATCGTCATCGCGATAAAAGCAATCAAAAAAAGTGTTTGTTGTTGCCATAGAACGGATACAGGCACGCCGATTAATACGTTGCGTACAGCACCGCCGCCGAATGCGGTTACAATTCCGAGGATGTACACACCTAAAATATCGTATTCTTCTTCCATGGCGACAATTGCTCCGCTAATCGCAAAAGCAACTGTGCCAATCATACTTAATACTTCCCAAGTCATGATCGCAATCCTTTCTGTTATGTAACATCACGTTAAAATTTTATGTATAAAATATGAAAAAATCAACGATCATTTTTCAGCCATAGCACTTTTAAACGAGATTTGTTATGATGAGAACAGATGTTCAACAGGAAAGAGGGAAAATATGCAAAAAGAACGAGTAATTATTGTTGGGTGTCAATTACCGCATGTTGACGATGAACGATTTTCGTATTCGATGGAAGAACTTGCTTCCCTTGTTCATACAGCAAACGGCGAGGTCATCATCAGCTTGACACAGAAGCGAGAAACAGTTCATCCCGCTACTTATATTGGAAAAGGAAAAGTGGAGGAACTAGTGCGTCTCGTGGAACAATTTGAGCCAGACGTCATTATTTTTAATGATGAACTGTCGCCAAGCCAAAATCGAAACTTAACAAAGTTGTTAAATGTGCGCATCATTGACCGAACGCAGCTTATTTTAGATATTTTCGCAAGTCGCGCGCGCTCAAAAGAAGGAAAATTGCAAGTTGAGCTTGCCCAATTACAATACATACTGCCACGCCTAAGCGGACAAGGAACAGAACTTTCTCGATTAGGCGGCGGAATCGGAACGAGAGGACCGGGGGAAACAAAGTTAGAAACAGACCGTCGTCACATTCGTCGTCGAATTGACGAAATTAAAGCACAGTTAAAAGCCATTGTTGAACATCGGGGGCGATATCGGGAGCGTCGGAAGAAAAATGCGGTGTTTCAAATTGCGTTAGTTGGTTACACAAACGCAGGGAAATCGACGCTTTTTAACCGATTAACGAACGCCAATGCTTTTGAAGAAAATTTATTGTTTGCTACATTAGATCCGCTCACGCGCAAATTAGTGCTGCCAAGCGGTTATGCGGCGCTTTTGACGGATACGGTCGGTTTCATCCAAGATTTGCCAACTACTCTTGTGGCAGCGTTTCGTTCGACGTTAGAAGAGGTGAAAGAAGCGGATTTTATTTTACATATTGTCGATTCATCGAATCCAGATTATATTCAACATGAACAAACCGTTTATCGTTTACTTGAAGAATTGGAGGCGACGACCATTCCAATCGCTACTGTATATAACAAACGTGATATCACCCTTCCAAGCTTTGTTCCAAGCCCGAAAACAGACTATATATTAGTAAGTGCGTTTAGTGAACAAGATGTACAAAAGCTGCGCCAATTTATTGAAACACACATGATCGAAGCGATGGAACGTTACGATGTAGCGATTCCTGCATTTGAGGGGAAACTGCTCGCACAGCTAAAATCAGAAACAATTGTGCAGCACATATATTACAATGAACAAAGTGGCATGTATGAATGTAGCGGCTACATATTGTCGGAACATCCATTACTGTTACAACTAAGAATATACAACAAATAGAAAGGGTTTTGTTATGTTTGAGCATTTAACACATGGAGAGACGATTTCTACACTTGTCAAAGAAATTGAGGCACAAATCGCACCGATTCATCAGGCGATTGATGCTCGCATTGATTATAATCAATATCGTGTACTGCAAAGTTTTCGCCGTCATCAAGTGAGCGATGCACATTTTATTCCATCTACAGGGTATGGCTATGATGACATAGGACGTGACACGCTTGAAAAAGTGTATGCAGACGTATTCGGTGGGGAAGCGGCGCTTGTCCGCCCACAAATCATTTCCGGTACACATGCGATTACGATCGCGCTGTTTGGTGTGTTACGTCCGGGTGATGAGTTGTTGTATATTACTGGAAAACCGTACGATACGCTAGAAGAAATCGTCGGTATTCGCGGCGAAGGAATCGGTTCGTTAAAAGAGTTTCATATTGGTTACAACAGCGTACCGCTTACTTCAGAAGGAAAAGTTGATTTTGAAGCAGTCGAACGAGCAATCAACGGTCGGACGAAGATGATCGGCATTCAACGTTCAAAAGGATATGATCCTCGACCTTCGTTTACAATTGCTGAAATCAAACAAATGATTGATGTTGTTAAAACAATTAAACAAGATGTTGTTGTTTTTGTTGATAACTGTTATGGTGAATTCGTTGAGGAGCAAGAACCATGTCATGTTGGTGCTGATTTAATCGCCGGCTCATTGATTAAAAATCCAGGTGGTGGATTGGCGAAAACAGGAGGATATCTCGTCGGTAAAAAAGAATATATCAATATGTGTGCTTATCGTATGACCTCGCCGGGAATCGGTGCGGAAGCAGGCGCCTCTTTGTACAGTTTGCAAGAAATGTATCAAGGCTTTTTCTTGGCCCCCCATATCGTTGGACAAGCGTTGAAAGGTGCCGTGTTTACTGCAGCAATGCTTGAACGAATCGGAATGAATACGTATCCGACGTGGGATGCGAAGCGTACGGACTTGATTCAGTCTGTGCAATTTGATGGGGCAGAGCAAATGATTGCGTTTTGTCAAGCCATTCAATTCGCCTCCCCTGTCAATTCGCATTTTACTCCATACCCGAATTACATGCCGGGTTATGAGGATGATGTCATTATGGCGGCGGGGACGTTTGTACAAGGGGCAAGCATCGAGCTATCAGCCGATGGACCAATTCGCCCACCGTATGTTGCATACGTACAAGGGGGTCTCACGTATTCGCACGTGAAAATTGCTGTTTGTATGGCCGTTGACCGATTGCTTGAAAAACGATTAATTCAATTATAAAATATTTCAGAAAAAAATATGTAATGAAACGTAACATGTCATTGACATATAAGATAACATAGAATAAAATGAAAATATGTATTACGTGAGGAGGGGTCGACATGAATAGTCAAATTCGTCGCTCCATGCCGTTGTTTCCAATTGGCATTGTTATGCAGTTAACCGATTTGTCAGCACGTCAAATCCGCTATTATGAGGAACACGGTCTTGTTTCACCTGCTCGTACGGAAGGCAATCGTCGGCTATTTTCATTTAATGATGTAGATCGCTTGCTTGAAATTAAAGACCTCATCGAGCAAGGGGTTAATTTAGCGGGGATTAAACAAATTTTTGCCTCACGTCAACAACAGCACGTTGAGACAACGCCATCCGTTGCACCAAAAGTGATGAAGCAAGATTTGTCAGAGGCAGAGTTACGCAAATTGTTGCGTGCCGAATTAATGCAAGCGGGCCGTTTTAATCGTGCATCGCTCCGTCAAGGGGACATCGCTCGCTTTTTCCATTAAAAATTTATGTTTTTAACATAAACATAAATGATCTTTTTCATTCTGGGGGAGGAATATGTATGGCTAAGTACACAAAAGAAGACATTTTTCGTATTGTAAAGGAAGAGAATGTAAAGTATATTCGTTTACAGTTCACAGACATTCTCGGTACGATCAAAAACGTAGAAATTCCTGTGAGCCAATTACAAAAGGCGCTCGATAATAAAATGATGTTTGATGGATCGTCGATTGAAGGATTTGTTCGTATTGAAGAATCAGATATGTATTTATATCCAGATTTGGATACATTCGTTATTTTCCCGTGGACAGCCGAAAAAGGAAAAGTAGCTCGTTTTATTTGTGACATTTACAATCCAGATGGTACCCCATTCGAAGGATGCCCGCGTTATAACTTAAAGCGGGTGTTGAAAGAAATGGAGGCGCTCGGATTTACAGAATTCAACTTAGGTCCAGAGCCGGAGTTTTTCCTATTTAAGCTAGACGAAAAAGGTGAACCGACGTTAGAATTAAATGATAATGGCGGTTACTTTGATTTAGCACCAACAGATTTAGGAGAAAATTGCCGTCGCGATATCGTATTAGAATTAGAAGAAATGGGATTTGAGATTGAAGCATCCCATCACGAAGTTGCGCCAGGACAACATGAAATTGACTTTAAGTATGCTAATGCAGTAAAAGCGTGTGATGACATCCAAACATTTAAACTTGTTGTTAAAACAGTCGCACGTAAACACGGTTTGCATGCGACATTTATGCCAAAGCCGCTCTTTGGTGTGAATGGTTCAGGTATGCATTGTAATTTGTCGCTCTTTAAAAATGGTGAAAATGCCTTTTTTGATCCGAACGGTCAACTACAACTAAGTGAAACCGCATTACAGTTTATTGCCGGTGTATTAAAGCACGCTCCAAACTTTACAGCGGTAACGAATCCAACGGTAAACTCATACAAACGTCTTGTTCCAGGCTATGAGGCACCTTGTTATGTGGCGTGGTCGGCACGCAACCGTAGCCCGCTTATTCGTATCCCAGCGTCACGCGGCATGAGTACACGCATTGAAGTGCGTAGCGTAGACCCAGCAGCTAATCCATACTTAGCGATGGCTGTATTGTTGGCAGCTGGATTAGATGGAATTAAAAATAAACTAACGCCTCCTGCGCCAGTTGACCGCAACATTTATGTAATGACGAAAGAAGAACGTCTAGAAGAAGGAATCGTCGATTTACCTTCAACATTAGCAGAAGCGTTGCAAAACTTAAAATCTGATGAAGTAATCGTCAATGCCCTCGGCAGACATTTATTTGAACACTTCGTTGAGGCAAAAGAAATTGAATGGGATATGTTCCGTACGGCAGTACATCCGTGGGAACGTGAACAATATATGAGCCTGTACTAACAAAAAAGCTAACGGTGCTTCCGTTAGCTTTTTATTATACGTGCGCTCGGCATGGGTGCAATCTCTAGGGTGAAAGTCCCGAACTGCGAAGGC
>NZ_DAITON010000051.1:0-15183 GCF_036834105.1 Anoxybacillus sp.
TAAACAAACTTCCCTAAATATAAGCGATTTAAAATATGTTTCCATTTGGACGCATTTACCTTCTGCGAAATATGTGCATCAAATCCACAACCGACATTATTAACAAAAACACCTTGCTTTGCTCCTTTGAACGTTCCGATGTCATACACATCTACATGCCCGTCCTTAACACTCGACAACATATAGCTAAGAGCCTCGCTCCATTTTATTGGAATTTGTATCCCACGAGCAAAATCGTTTCCTGTCCCGGCGGGCATATACCCTATAGTCACATGGCTGTACATGGCCACCCCATTCATGACTTCGTGAATTGTCCCGTCCCCACCGACCGCAATGAATGCAATCGGTTCATTTGTTTGTTCTGCTATTTGTTGTGCTAATTTCGCTCCGTCTCCTTGTTTTTGTGTGAACACAACACGATAACAAATATGCTGCTGTTGAAGCATCCGCTCAATTTTATTCCATATTTTTTTACACTTTCCATTTTTAGCTGAAGGATTGACAATAAAATATAGTTTCAAACTTTCTCCCCCATTCCCTATCTTCTCCTTTCCTCTTATTCTATCATGGCATATCGATAGATAACATCAATCTTTTCCCTTGACATAATTTTTGAAGCCTTATACAATTAAAAACAAATTATCGCACCGAGTGATTGATAGCCAAACAGTTCCATTGTTTTACCTTAGCGCTTTTGACGTGGTAACATGGCGAAAGCGAAAAGGCAAACGTTGAAACTGTTTAGGCTAAAGATACATCGGTATGTTTCACATGGTGTATACGTGAGGCATGCCGTTTTTCGTTTCTAAAGGGGGATTCGTATGAAAACGAAAGGGGAACTGGAAGATCAAATTAGCCGTGCCCTTACCCAATGGGAGAAGGAGTATTTAGGCCGCGGTCCGCTCTCCGTTAAAACGGATATTTTACGAAACATGGTCATTGTACAGTTGCGCGGTATTTTAACTCCTGCTGAAAAAGCATTGTGCGAAACAAAAGAAGGCATGTTATCCATTAAACGCATTCGTGCTGATTTAATTGAATCAGGTAGCGAGCAACTGAAAGAGCTCATTTATGAGCTAACAAATAAGCAAGTCGCAAGCATGCATACCGATATTAGTACGAAAACAGGGGAACGAATCATCGTCTTTCTATTACAGGAGCCAATCGATATTCAAGGTTGATCTTTTAAAGGCCTTTTACGGTCAGTAAAAGATACGCCGGAAATATTTTTCGATCTAATCGAAAAATGTTTCCGGCTTTTTTGTTGAATATAAAAAATATAGGAGGAGAGGAACGCTATGCAAGAAATGATTATCAACAATTTAACATCACCAGCTATCTTATTTTTTGTTCTTGGTATTATTGCTGCTCTCGTCAAATCGGATTTAAAGTTGCCAACAGGATTAAATGAATCGTTAAGCATTTACTTATTAATTGCCATCGGCATGAAAGGGGGCATCGAACTTGCGGAACATTCTTTCCATGAACTTGTTCGCCCGTTAGTTGGAACGTTATCGCTCGGCATTGTGATTCCTATCGTTACGTTTTGGGTGTGTCGCCGCCTTGGCATTGATCGAAAAAATGCTACCGGTATTGCAGCGACATACGGATCAGTTAGTATTGTTACGTTTGGTGCTGCGCTTGCTTTTGTCGAACAAGCAAACATTCCCTACGAAAGTTATATGAATGCATTTGTCGTCTTATTAGAGAGTCCTGCAATTATTGTATCGCTTGTCATATTGAAATTGTTAGAAGGTCGCTCATATAAACAAGAAATGGTATATCGCTTCTCTGCTACATCGGTGTATGGACCAATCATTAAAGAAGGATTATTTGGAAAAAGCGTCTTTTTAATGGTCGGCAGCCTTCTCGTCGGGCTCATTGGCGGAGATCGGGCCCTTACCATTGTAAAACCTTTGTTTATTGATTTGTATCCGAGCATTCTCGTTCTCTTTTTACTCGGAATGGGGTTAACGGCCGGAAATCAACTTGCAGCGGTACGCAAATACGGGCTCAAATTGCTCGCCTTAGGTATTCTCCTACCTCCTGTATATGGATTTTTAGGCGTTGTGATCGGCTATTATTCTGGTCTATCTTTTGGTGGAACGATTTTACTTAGCGTACTTGCCGCCAGTGCCTCATACATTGCAGCTCCAGCTGCGATGCGCGCATCCGTTCCAGAAGCAAACCCTGCTATTTATCTCGGCATGGCGCTCGGGCTCACCTTCCCATTTAACTTAACAATCGGCATGCCATTATATTATGAAATGGCAAAATGGTTTTATTAAAAGAAAAGGCAAGGGAAGACCCTTGCTTTTTTCATGTCCTATGTTATCGTAATGATACAGTATCACGAAAAGGAAAGGTGTAAATGATGAATCGTTATATCGTCATTGGCGGTGGAATTGTTGGCTCCTCTGTTGCTTTTCACTTAGCAAAAGAAAAAGCAAACGTCATTTTAATCGACCGTGAAGATCAAGGGCGAGCAACTGATGCTGCGGCGGGAATCATTTGTCCATGGACATCGCAACGCAGAAACAAAAAATGGTATGCCCTTGCAAAAGGAGGAGCAGCATTTTACCCTTATCTCATTGAACAATTGCAAGCGTACGGGCATCAAACAGGATACAAACGTGTCGGGGCCATTTGTTTACATTATGATTCCGACAAGTTGCAAAGTATGGAAGAACGCGTGTACAAACGACGTGAAGAGGCCCCTGAAATCGGAGAGGTTACGCGTTTGTCTTCGGAGGAAGTCATAACGCGCTTTCCCGTATTAAGCGATGGGTACGAGGCGATATATGTAAGCGGTGCTGCCCGAGTGGATGGGCGTGCGTTAAGACGTGCTCTTATTCATGCTGCCATTCAACTAGGAACAACATATGTAAAGGGAAGCGCGACCCTTTTGCATAAAGATGGACGGGTCATTGGCGCTACAGTTGGGAATGAACGTTATGAAGCAGATGGGGTTATTGTCGCCGCAGGGGTTTGGGCAAAGTCGTTACTTTTGCCACTAGGTATTGATTTTCTCATCACACCACAGCGAGCGCAAATCGTTCATCTAAAACACAATGAACAACATACCGATCATTGGCCGGTCGTCATGCCACCAAATAATCAATATTTACTAGCCTTTCCAAAAGGAAAAATCGTTGCTGGAGCGACACACGAAGACGACGTCGGGATCGATTGTCGCGTGACTGCTGGCGGCTTGTACGAAGTATTGCATAAAGCATTGACCATCGCACCTTACCTATCCGATTGGACGCACACTGAAACGCGTATTGGCTTCCGACCTCATGCGCCAAACTTTTTACCTATATTCGGTGCCGTACCGCATATCGAAGGTCTTTACGTGGCAAACGGTCTTGGCGCATCCGGATTAACCGCAGGACCGTATGTTGGTGCCGAACTTGCGAAAATGATTCTCGGACAATCTACCACATTACAACAAAGCGACTACGATGTCATTCAAGCCATTCAATTTCTTTGATGAATGTGCTGTTCGATTGCATATACTAACGAAAAAACGGAGGTTCGTTCATGAACAAATGGGCGTTTGTTTCTGATTTTGACGGGACGATTTCGCATAAAGACTTTTACTGGATTGTTATTGAAAAATATTTTCCTGAAGGTGAACAATTATTTCAACAATGGCGCGCTGGAAAGATAAAAGATATCGACTTTTTAAGCACCGTATTTACATCCATTCATCAAGATGAAAAACAAATCATTGAAGATATTCATCACATTCCAATTGATGAAACTGTCTTACCCTTTATTAAACACGTCCAGCGAAGTGGTGGAGACTTTTATGTGCTGAGTGCGGGGACGGACTACTACATTCGTCATATTTTAAAAAAGTACGATATAAACGGGGTTGATGTCTTTTCTAATGAAGGATATTATCATGACAAAAATATTCATATGCGCATCGATCCGAATCATATTCATTATTCTGAAAGATATGGTATTGATAAATCGAGTGTCGTTCGTACGTTAAAGCAAACGTATGAAACCGTCTATTTTATCGGCGATAGTGAACCAGATGTTCATGCAGCAAAAGTAGCTGATGTCACGTTTGCCAAAGGAGCGTTACAATCGCTGTTACGCGAGCACCACATCCCTTTCATCCCCGTCGATACGTTTGCTGATGTTGAACGTCATTTACGAGAAAAAGGAGTGTTAACATGAACATTCCGATTCCGTCCATTCTTGAAATTGGCGAAGGTGTCGTTTGGCGTATGGACGATATAGTGCGAACATACCGCTTTTCCAAAGCTGTCATGCTATTTGACGACTTTACTTATCGAACGTATGAACAAGACATGAAACAAGCGATTTCCTCCGTCCCTGTGCATACCGTTTGTTTACCACCTCAACTTGACATTGTCGACATTATGAAAAAAGCGTTTGAACTTCCCCATTGTGATGTGATGATTGCGATGGGAGGAGGAGCGGTCATCGACTGCGGCAAGTATATGGCGTTTTTACGACAAGTGCCGTTTATTAGCATTCCGACATCTGCATCAAATGACGGTTTCGCAAGCACCAACTGTTCGCTGCTTATCAACGGTAAAAAAACAACCGTTCCTGCCAAAGTACCATTTGGCATTTTAGCTGACTTAAATATCATTCAGCAAGCCCCTGAACGATTTATTTTGGCAGGCATCGGTGATTTAATGTCGAATATTACGGCGTTGTATGACTGGGAATTCGAACAAAATCATGGGGTCAGTCGCGTCAACGCTTTTGCAGCGATGATTAGCAAAAAAGCTGTTAATAGTTTCATTCGTACACCTATGCAAAATATTAAACATCCTATTTTCCTAAAAGAATTAATTAGTTCATTAACAATGGGGGGCATTTCAACAGTAATTAGCGGAAATAGTGCCCCCATTAGCGGCTCGGAGCATTTAATTTCCCACGCCCTTGACAAAATGAGTTCAGCACCACAAATGCACGGCATTCAAGTCGGAATTGCTACATATATAATGGCACATGTACAACAACATCGAGCCGAGCGCATAACAAAAGTGTTTGCGCGGACCGGATTTTTTGACTACGTCAAAACGTTACATTTGAGTAAAGACGAATATCGGCAAGCGATCGATATCGCGCCAACCATTAAACCAAATCGTTATACGTACATTCACGATGAACAATACCGAAAACGAGCCATTCGGCTCCTCGATGAAGACCACATTTTGAAAGAAATTTTCACGTAGCACACAAAAGCGGTCTGCCTCTGCACGAGACAGACCATTTTATGTCCTCTCCTCGAGTATAAACCGAAACAAATAATCGAGGACAAACAAATCGTCTGGATAGTCGATACCTACATCCTCCCCTTCGTAAATAAGCGTTTGAAGCAAGTCATGAAGCGATTCCATTTGAACTACCGCTAGGCTAAAGCCATAGCGGCTTCCTACGAACACCGAAAGTTTTTTCGGTTATTTAGTAGGCGATCCCCACAGTTCCTGATCCCCTAACCTAAAGGCATAGGGGGGTTATGCCCAATCATATAAAAAATGGCTGTCTCATTCCCTTAAGACAGCCGTTTTTTCTCCTTTAAAAACTGTAAAATAACCCATGCTGCCAGTCGGCTTGTCATTTGCCGAAAATCAATAGTTGGATCGATCTCAACAATATCCATTGCCTGCACTTTGTTATAGCGTGCAAGCATCGAAATGGCTTGGAACAACGTTCGGCTATCCATGCCACCTGGTCCAATCGCTGGACATCCTGGCGCAAATGCTTGGTCAAGCACATCCATATCAACTGACACGTACACTGCATCGACATCAGACAACGTCTGCATACTTGCCTCGATAATTGCTTGTATGCCAAGACGATGCACCTCTTCTATCGTATACATCGTCACACCGCATCGTTTCCCATATTCCGTATACGCTCGGCTATTGGAAAAGTCACGCAAGCCAATTTGCACGAGTCGGCTACCATCGATGACACCTGCTTCGATTAACCGACGAAACGGCGTGCCGTTTGTTGGTCCCCCGTCTTCTAAGTTGCGTAAATCGTGGTGGGCATCAAACTGAATGATGCCAATTTTCCCTTTCTGTTTTTTCCAACCGCTAACGACTGGATATGTGACCGAGTGGTCGCCCCCTAGTACAATCCATAGTGACTCTGGGTGTATCGAAACGATTTGTTCGACCGTTTCAGCAATGCGCTTTTGCGATTCAACAATATCAGTTGGATGCATCACTATATCGCCGTAATCTGTAATCATTACGTCTGCTAAATCGATTCTCGATTCAATAGCGTATGTGCTAAAAAACGATAACACTTGCCGAATCGTTTGTGGGGCAAACGATGCGCCGGAATGGCTAATCGACGACTTCGACAACGGTACACCGAGCAAGCCGATATGACCAGCATGCTTCCCGTCCCACGGAACGAGCAATTCGTTCGCTTTTTTCATATGACGGTCTTGAAAATGCGCTTTTCCTGCTTCTTTAAGATACGGAAACATCACCTTTTCCCCTCTCGCTCACCACTTTTCCGTTTTTCAACACCATCCGGACATGATTAATTCCATAGTGATATGGTACGTACATATAATTCGGCGCCTCCCACAAGACGATATCTGCTTTTCTTCCAATCATAATTCTCCCTGCTTCGTGCCCACGATTGACCGCATATGCTGCATTGATTGTTACCGCATGCCAAATTTCTTCTGGGGTCATTCGTAAGTAGAGTGCCGCAAGCGTCATAATAAATTGCAAATTTTCCGTTGGCGAACTACCGGGGTTAAAGTCCGTCGCGAGTGCCACCGCTGCCCCTTGATCAATCATGGCGCGCGCGTTTGCGTACGTTCCTTTACCTAAATAAAAAGACGTCCCAGGAAGCAACACGGCGATGGTGTTCGAATGAGCAAGTTGATGAATTCCTGCTATAGATGCTCCGACGAGGTGATCGGCACTTACCGCTCCGACTTCGACCGCTAACTCCGTTCCACCGAGCGGGTCAATTTCATCAGCATGAATTTTCACAGCAAATCCTTTCTCCTTCGCTTGTTGTAAGAAGATGCGTGACTGTTCGACGGAAAATACGCCTGTTTCACAAAAAATGTCGACAAACTCGGCGAGCCGTTCTCGCTTCATGACATCCATGAGGTCAACCATCTGTTGTAAAAAATCATCCGGATGATTTTGATATTCTAAAGGAATAGCGTGAGCCCCTAAAAATGTAGATACAACTTCTACAGGATGTGTTTCATTTAAACGCTTCGCCACGCGCAACTGTTTTAGTTCTGTTTCTACATCTAATCCGTAACCGCTTTTTGCTTCGACCGTCGTCACTCCGTACGATAGTATGCGATCTAAATGACCGCGTGCTTTTTCGTAAAGTTCTTCTTCACTTGCCGCTCGCGTCGCACGTACAGTCGATAAGATGCCGCCACCTTGCTTTAAAATGTCTAAATACGAAATACCTTGCTGCTTTAGCGACAATTCGTGTTCGCGCGAACCGGCAA
This sequence comes from Anoxybacillus sp., assembly GCF_036834105.1. Lineage (NCBI taxonomy): Bacteria > Bacillati > Bacillota > Bacilli > Caryophanales > Anoxybacillaceae > Anoxybacillus > Anoxybacillus sp. Next base: position 7,499 of record NZ_DAITON010000051.1, read on the forward strand.
ATACGAGGTGGGTATGCGGGTCAACAAGCCCTGGTGTGACAAGTTTTCCTTCCGCGTCAATGATATAGCTTGCAGACATTTTTTCTGCTTCCTCGTTACTGCCGATCCACGCTACACGTCCATTTTTTATCCCAAGCGCTGCATGCTCTATTAGGGGAAGCGACTTCATTTGCTCCCCCTTCACCGGTCCGTCTCCTTCCATCGTTAATAGCTGCCCGATATTTACAATGAGTGTATCCAATATATTTACCCCCTTAACATCGGGATACGAATGTTCATTTCTTTCGCTACTTCAATTGCACGTTCGTATCCTGCATCCGCATGACGAATAATACCCATGCCTGGATCGGTCGTTAACACCCGCTCCAACCGTTCTTTCGCCAAATCCGTTCCATCCGCAACAACGACCATTCCTGCATGCAATGAATAACCCATGCCAACCCCACCGCCGTGATGGAACGAAATCCATGAGCCACCGGCCGCCGTGTTAATAAGTGCATTAAGCACCGCCCAATCCCCGATAGCATCGCTTCCATCTTTCATCGCTTCCGTTTCACGGTTTGGAGAGGCGACTGAACCACAATCTAAATGGTCGCGTCCGATGACGATAGGCGCTTTTAATTCTCCTTTACGTACTAATTCATTTATCGCCAATCCCATTTTCACACGCTCACCATACCCTAACCAACAAATGCGCGCCGGAAGCCCTTGAAACGCCACCTTCTTTTGCGCCATGTCAATCCAGCGCAAAAGCGCTTTGTTTTCTGGGAATAACTCTTTAATCAGCGCATCCGTGCGATAAATGTCTTCCGGATCGCCGGATAAAGCCACCCAACGAAATGGCCCTTTTCCTTCACAAAATAGTGGGCGAATATAGGCAGGGACAAATCCAGGAAAGGAAAACGCGCTTTCTATCCCTTCATCTTTTGCGACTTGACGAATATTGTTGCCATAGTCAAAAACAATCGCTCCACGTTTTTGAAACTTTAACATCGCTTCTACATGTTTAGCCATACTTCGTTTTGCGCGACGAACGTATTCGTTTGGATCGTTTTTTCGTAATTGTGCTGCTTCTTCTAATGACAATCCTTCCGGCACATAGCCATTTAACGGGGCATGGGCAGACGTTTGGTCGGTTACAATGTCTATATGCACCCCACGTCTTAACAATTCATGATGCACTTCCGCGGCATTTCCGACAAGTCCAATTGATAATGCTTTCCCATGTTCTTTTGCTTCTTGCGCCCAACAAAGCGCCTCATCAAGCGAATACGTCATGCGGTCGCAATATTTTGTGTCGATCCGTTTTTGAATGCGGCTCGGATCGACTTCGACAGCAATCACCACTCCTTCGTTCATCGTTACTGCCAGCGGTTGTGCCCCACCCATACCTCCTAGCCCAGCAGTAAGCGTAATCGTTCCTTTTAGCGTCCCACCAAAATGTTGCTTCGCCACCGCAGCAAACGTTTCATACGTCCCTTGCAAAATACCTTGCGTGCCGATATAAATCCAGCTGCCGGCTGTCATTTGCCCGTACATCATTAACCCTTTTCGATCGAGCTCGTGAAAATGTTCCCACGTCGCCCATTTTGGCACAAGAACAGAGTTAGATAAAAGCACGCGGGGCGCCCGTTTATGCGTTTTAAACACACCGACCGGTTTTCCAGATTGAATTAATAGCGTTTCATCATGTTCAAGCGTACGTAACGTTCGAACGATCGCATCAAACGCCTCCCAATTCCGCGCTGCTTTTCCAATGCCCCCATATACAATTAACTCTTCTGGTTTTTCCGCCACCTCCTGGTCTAAGTTGTTATATAACATGCGCAATACCGCTTCTTGTTCCCACCCTTTGCATTCAAGTTGTAATCCTTTTTTTGCTTGAATATGTCTCATCCCACTATCTCCTTTCATCTATTTGTTACCGTTTTCATCGTTTGTGAAAAAAAATCCCATTCCACATCCTTCAGCCATTTTGCCGCTGCCTCAATATCTTTAGCGAAGACGCGGTCTTTTGTAATTGACGGAACAATTTTCCGTGCTGCTTCATAAAAGGCTCGCGTCTTTGGCGCCATTTGCTCTACCCCACGGTATTCGACTGCCTGCAACGCACAAATCAATTCGATGGCCAAAACGCGCCGCGCATTCTGGATAATCGCATAAGCATGGCGAGAAGCGATCGTTCCCATGCTGACGTGGTCTTCTTGATTTGCAGATGACGGAATGGAGTCGACGCTCGCTGGATGTGCCAACGTCTTATTTTCTGATACAAGCGATGCCGCCGCATATTGCATAATCATCGCTCCTGATTGTAACCCTGGCATTGGGCTTAAAAACGGTGGTAAATCGTTCAATTGTGGATTGACAAGCCTTTCAATGCGCCGTTCCGAAATATTAGCCAATTCTGCTACCGCCATTTTCATAAAATCCATCGCTAACGCAATGGGCTGTCCGTGAAAGTTGCCACCGGAAATGACAGTCATCCCATCGTCAAAAATAAGTGGATTGTCGGTTGCTGCGTTCATCTCGATTTCTAATTTTTCTTTCACATAATCGAGTGCTTGCCAAGAAGCCCCATGCACTTGTGGAATGCAACGAAGCGAGTAGGCGTCTTGGACACGCAATTCCCCTTGTGTCGTCGTCAGCTTGCTTCCGGCTAAATAAGAGCGGATGCGTTTCGCCACTTCTATTTGTTGACGATAACCGCGTACGAGATGGACGCGCTCATCAAACGCATCAATAATCCCTCGTAATCCCTCGATCGTTAATGAAGCGATCATCTCGCTTTCATACGCAAGCTGTTCTGCTTCTAAATAGCCGACAATGCCCATTGCCGTCATCGCTTGTGTACCGTTAATGAGCGCTAACCCTTCTTTCGCTTTTAATGAAAGCGGAGCAATGCCTGCTTGGGTTAACGCAGCAAGTGACGGCATACGCCGACCGTGATAAAACACTTCCCCTTCACCGAGCAACACGAGAGCTAAATGAGATAGCGGTGCTAAGTCACCACTCGCACCGAGAGAACCTTGTTGCGGAATGACAGGGTGAATGCGCGCATTCAACAAATCAAGTAATCGTTGAATAACGACCGGGCGAACGCCTGAATAGCCTTTTAAAAGCGCGTTAGCCCGCAACAACAACATCGCTCGCGACACGATTTCTGGAAACGGTTCTCCCACCCCACATGCGTGTGAATGAATTAAATTCCACTGCAATTGTTCTACATCATCCGCTTCAATAAACACATCGCTGAACTTTCCGAACCCCGTTGTAATCCCATATACAACTTTTTTGTCAGCAACAATGTCTTCGACTGCTTGCCGACTTTTCTTGACAACATCGATGCTATCCTTCGATGCAACAACTGCTTCGTTTCGATATAATACCCGTTTGACTTGTTCTAACGTTAGCGTATGTCCAGTTAAAATAACCACACTTTCACCCCATCCCTTTAATGAAATAAAGAAGGAGGCCATACCACAAATCAGCTTGTGGAATAGCCTCCTCTAAACTAATCACCTATAGGCTACATATGATTAATTCCTAATCCGATTGTCTCATGCTCTAACCCTCGAATCGGAGCACCGATCGTCCCGTACAGCGCGACGGCAATCCATTCACCTTCCGCTTCATTTTCATAAGGCATGCCACGCACCACCGCAAAACGAAGGCCGACCGTCCGCATAAAATCACCTAACTCCACTTGTCCTCTTGTAACCCCTTGCATCGCTTCAACTACCGCATGATATAGGGCATGCATTTCACGATATAGTTCCCCGTTTACAACACCGTTTCGTTTCGCTGTTGTTTCAATAGCAGCTACAATTTTCTGTAACTCCATAGCTCCAACTTTTCCTTTGCAACAGCGCCAGCGCAATGCAGCCAACTGCTCAAGCATCGCTTGTTCCTCTTCCTCTTCCATGATCGCGAGTAAAATTGCATTGCGACCAATTCTGCCTCCTGCCTGTTTCAGCAATGCCCATCAACACCTATTTTTTAAATTTTCTAAAAAACTAATCATCTATCATTATTGTAAACGTCTGCTCTTCGACTGTCAATTGTTTTTTACCACTTTTTTAACAAATTAATATAGCACCTTGTTACTAAACTAAAGTTTAACTGCGCGGTGCCAACAACATGACACCGACGCCTATTAAGCAGATCGCCCCACCGAGCCAATCATACATATCAGGTGTCTTTTTATCTACCCACCACCCCCATAATAACGATAAAACAATAAACACCCCACCATACGCAGCATATACCCGTCCAAACGATGGAAACGATTGAAATGTTGCGATAACACCGTATAGTGCTAAACATATTCCTCCCATAATCCCATACATCGCTGACTTTCCCTCACGAAGCGAAAGCCATATAAGATATCCTCCACCAATTTCCGCAAGACCAGCTAACAAAAATAAAATCACGGCATTCATACAGTCTCTCCTTTCCGTTTTCTACATAGATGGCTGGATTGTATAATAGTTTGTCACAAAATCGCAACACTTTCCGAAAACATTTCTCACAAAACAACCATTTTTACTTCACAAACAATTGCTATAGTGATAACGATTAAGTTTGAAGAAGGGAGATGAATGAAAATGGATTTTCCAATCGTTGAATTTCCGTGGTTTGGGAACGGGAACATCGTTGCGCTCATCGCCATCGTCCACGTCCTCATCAGCCATGGAGTCGCGATCGGTGCAACAGCTATCGTTGTATCAACAGAATATTACGCAATGCAAACAAAAAATGCAAAGTTAGACCAGCTGGCTAAACAACTGACGAAGTGGATCGTTATCATTACCACAACAGTTGGCGCGATGACAGGGGTAGGGATTTGGCTTTCTACAATGGTTATTCAGCCAGACTCCATCGGTTCGTTGTTGCGTATCTTTTTCTGGGCATGGGTAACAGAATGGGTCATTTTTATCGGCGAAGTTGTCCTCCTACTTATTTACTACTATACGTGGGAAAAGTGGAAAGAAGGGAAAGAGAAGCGAAGACATCTCAATATCGGAATTGCTCTTGCCGTTTTTTCATGGCTTACGATGGCGATCATTACTGGAATTTTGGCAGCTAAGCTCACACCCGACCGTTGGGTGGAAACGCTTTCGTTTTGGAATGCCTTTTTTAATCCGACATACTTGCCTTCTCTGGCATTTCGAACATTTTTAGCTGTCACGTTAACTATTTCATTGTTTACAATTTTTGTACGCCTATTTGTTAAAGATGAAGATGTTCGTCTACCGCTCTTTCGCATTTTCTCAATTTGGGGTGCAATTTCATTACCTGCGACATTTATTTTTGGACTTTGGTATTTAAAATCAATTCCCGAGCAAGCAGCGAAGCTGATCGTCTGGTCAACCGGCTTACCTGAACAAACATTTAACGTGTTAAATGTTTTTGCGTTTGTGCTCATTGTCGTTTTTCTCGCTTGGCTTGTCATTCGACCAAAAAAGTTGCCAATCGTGCTCGCGTTAGCGATGTTTGTTTCAGCCATTGGCTTTATCGGTGAATTTGAAGTTGTTCGTGAATCTATTCGAAAACCGTATATCATCTACAACTATATGTACGTAAACGGCATTACTGCTGCGAAAGCAGAAGCGATGAATCGGGACGGTTATTTAGCACACTCAACGATTGCTAAAGTAAAGAAAATAACAGAAGAAAACAAAATCGAGGCAGGCCGTGAAATTTACGAGGGCCAATGTTTAGCTTGCCATACAATCGACGGCTGGCGCTCCAAGCGGGCACTTGCCAATCGCCTGCAAGGATGGCCACAACAAAGTATCGAATCGTATATTCCAACAATGCATCAAGTGCGTCCGATGATGCCGCCGTTCGCTGGAACAAAAGAAGAAGTGGAAGCGCTTGCTGCTTACTTGTATAAAGTAGTTAATGAACAAAAATAGAAAGGAGTGGCAACACGTATGCATGCATTACAATTAGCCATCCCGCCTGATTTTCCTTTGCCAATACCAGGAAATTTATCATTACTCGAGTTTTTAATCGTCTTAACATTTATTCTTCATATTATATTTGTTAATTTTACGCTGTCGTTTGCCACTGGAGCTGTCGCTCTCGAAGGTGTTGGAATGCTCAAAAGATCAAAACGACTGGATGATATGGCTCGCATTTGTTCGTTTCACGCTTCTGTTCACAAAAGTATTGCCGTTGTTCTCGGCGTCGCTCCTCTGTTAATCATTAGCGTCATTTATACGCAATATTTTTATACATCTACTTTGTTGATCGGAAAAGCGTGGCTCAGCATTATTATTTTGTTGATTACAGCCTTTCTTCTCTTATACTTGTATAAGTTTTCGTGGGAAAAATGGGAAAATAAAAAAGGGTTGCACTTTATTGTTGGTCTTGTTGCGTCAGCTATTTTACTGTTTATCCCATTGATTTTCATTGTCAACATCGTTTCCATGCTATATCCAGAGAAATGGGCAAGTGCGAACGGCTTTTTCCATAGCCTTGTTCACCACCCACAAATTTGGCAACGATATGCTCACTTTATTTTAGCCAGCCTAGCTGCCGGTGGGCTTTACATGTACTTCTACTTTACGTGGAAACAGAAAAAACAAACGTTATCTGATGTTGAACGAGCTTTAAAAATTGGCGGCGTGAAAGTGACGTTTTGGATGACATTGTTGCAATTAGTATTCGGTTCTTTGCTGCTCATCTCATTCCGCCGCGATGTTATGCTATTGTTTATGGGCGACGATTTGCTGCTTACAACGCTTTTACTTGCATCGATTTTATTGACGATTATGCTATGCGCGCTGTTATATATCGTGATGAAAAAAGATACGCCTAAATGGTTTTATGCATCAATCGCTTGTTTCATTTTGATCGTCGGGTTGATGGGATGGATGCGCCATGAAGTGCGTGAATCGTATTTGCAACCTTACATGGATAAACATCCGCGAACACTTGATGTTCAAAAAGAATATGTACGACCATTACAATAAAAAGAGGGAGGTTGCACCTCCCTTTCATTGCATAAATTTAACTAATATCCCCTATTTACTTCTTTTACTGTTAAATCGGCAAGCTTATAACAAACGTCGTTCCTTTCTCCGAACTGTCATGAAGGGCAATTGTTCCTCCATGGTTTTCAATAATTCGTTTGACAATCGGTAACCCTAAGCCTGTTCCTGACGGCTTAGTTGTCGTAAACGGTTCAAACATTGTCGCTTGTATGTCTTGCGGAATTCCTTTTCCAGAGTCGTAAATGTACATATTGTACGTCTCATTGACATCAGAATATATGCAGATCGTTCCATTTTCTTCAATGGATTCGATGCTATTATGGAGCAAATTGTATAGCACTTGCATCATTTGTTTCGAATCGATCCTTAACGGGACACGGTCAAGCCGCACATGCGCCCGTATGCTTTTTGTTTCTAACGTTTGCTGCAACAACGAAAGTAAGTCTTGAACGATCGTTTCCATATACGTCTCTTTCAACATCGGTGCACTCGGTTTCGCGATCAAAAGCATATCTTCAACAATCGTATTGATGCGATCAATTTCTTTTAATAAAAGTGGAATACGATATTGTTTCCGCTCTTTTTCAGCTAAATTTTCATTCATAAACGACAAAAAGCCATGAATGACAGCAAGCGGATTGCGAATTTCATGCGCTGCTTTTGCCGCCATTTCCCCGACTGCCG
>NZ_DAITON010000052.1:0-15156 GCF_036834105.1 Anoxybacillus sp.
ATTGATACATAACAAAAAAGGAAATATAATCATGAGGAAGACAATTTGACAGCTGACAACGGAGGGATGACATGAGTAAAGACGTATCAAGAAACAAGTTGCTTTGGATTGCCGGGCTTGGTTGGTTATTTGATGCGATGGATGTAGGGATGCTTTCGTTTATTATTGCTGCATTGCAAAAGGAATGGAATTTAACGGCCGAACAAATGGGTTGGATCGGAAGTATAAATTCGATCGGCATGGCAGTCGGTGCGCTCGTTTTCGGATTGTTAGCTGACCGCATTGGGCGAAAACAAGTTTTCATCATTACGCTTTTATTATTTTCGATCGGTAGCGGACTATCCGCACTTGCGACAACGTTAACGGTCTTTTTAATTTTACGTTTTTTTATCGGCATGGGACTTGGTGGCGAACTGCCTGTTGCGTCAACGCTCGTATCGGAAAGCGTTGCTGCACATGAACGCGGGAAAGTTGTCGTTTTATTGGAAAGCTTTTGGGCAGGTGGTTGGTTACTAGCAGCGCTCATTTCATTTTTCGTTATTCCAGCGTATGGATGGCAAATGGCGCTTATTTTAGGAGCTGTACCAGCGCTATATGCCATTTATTTGCGCATCAATTTGCCAGATTCGAAAAAGTTTATGGCGACAAAAACGGAGCGCCGTTCCGTTTGGCAAAATATCGCAGACGTTTGGGCAAAACCGTACGCAAAACAAACGACAATGCTTTGGATTTTATGGTTTTCAGTCGTCTTTTCGTACTACGGCATGTTTTTATGGCTACCGAGCGTCATGGTCATGAAAGGATTTAGTTTAATTAAAAGTTTTGAGTACGTGCTCATCATGACATTAGCGCAGCTGCCGGGTTATTTTAGCGTCGCATGGTTAATTGAACGCATTGGTCGAAAAGCAGTACTGATCATTTATTTAACTGGTACCGCATTAAGTGCTTATTTCTTCGGAAATGCTGACTCAGCTGCGGCATTAATGACGTTTGGAGCATTGTTATCGTTTTTCAACCTTGGGGCATGGGGAGCGCTTTATGCCTATACACCAGAGCAATATCCAACGATCATTCGTGCGACGGGTGCAGGAATGGCTGCTTCATTCGGACGCATTGGCGGCATTTTAGGGCCGCTTCTCGTCGGCTATCTCGTCGCACAAAAAGTATCCATCACGATGATTTTTGCGATTTTTTGTATCGCGATTTTCATCGGTGCGCTTGCTGTTCTTTTCCTTGGCAAAGAAACGAAACAACAAGAACTCGCATAATCATACGAAAAGAAGCTATAATGGTATCATTGTAGCTTCTTTTTTTGAAAGGGGATTTTCTTTTGGGTGTTTCTGTAGTCGTTGCGACATATAACCGATTACTTCCATTAGCAGAATTGTTAGAGTCGTTAAGCAAACAAACGTATAAACCAACGCAAGTCATTATTGTTAATGATGGTGGTCCATCTGTGCAAGCTGCTGTCGATGCATATCCGGAGCTTTCTGTTGAACTCATTGAATTGCGTGAAAATGTCGGTCATGTCGAGGCGCGTAATATCGGTGTACGTGCCGCCACAGAAGATTTTATTATGCTTTGTGATGATGACGATTTACTATTGCCATGCCACGTTGAGCGAATGATCGCTAATATGAATGATGCCGATTTTGTATATTCGGACGTAGAAATTTTTCATTATCGTATTGAAAATGGAGTGCGCATACCGACCGATCGCTTTTTATTTGCATATGAATTCGATTTGCAAGCAATGCGTACATTTTCGACGTATGTTCCTTCAGGGAGCATGTATCGGCGCACAATTCATGATACAATTGGATATTTTGATCCGTACGTTCATAACTATTGGGATTGGGATTTCTTTTTACGTGTGGCGAACGAGTTTCGTGTGAAACGTGTAGCGACAGCGAGCGTCCTTTATGCATTTTCGAATGAAGGCGATCATTTATCGAAGCAAATGAATGAAACGAGACAAATGTATTTAAATCGATTAAGTGAGAAACATCTGCTCGGTCATTTACCGACAAAAAACTTTTGGCTTCTTTTGTCAGAGCCGGAGGTACAAAAGCGACAAGCAACGAGCGAAGTCATATGGAATGGTGAACCGTTTCGTTCCCGTCTCGCCCACTTTATTCATTGTTAGGAGGGGGAAAATGTATTGGTGGAGCATTCAGCAATTATTTCTTTTGCTTTTGTTTTCACCGCTTCTTACTCGTCACGTATTTTATGGGCGCATCAACTCGTTTTTATTGTTTGTTTGCTTCGCTTTTGGAACGACCGTATTTGCAGAATATATGGTGAAGAAAAAAGGAAAACAAACATGGCTATTTGTCGCTGCGCTATTATGTAATGTTTCTGTTTTACTTGTTTTTTCTTTTGCTATGTGAGAAAGCAGAGTCTTTGCGAAGGCTCTGTTTTTTTATTTATGAAAAAGGAATAAAAAGAAAATGTGTCGAAAAACTAAGACAGTTGTATAGTTTTTACTTGACAAATAAACATTCCTATATGATAATTTATATCGAATTATAATTGTTATAATTTATTTTTGCGTTCAGTCATATTTTTCGTATGGCTGGAGCATACTACTAACATGCAAAAAAATGATGCAGGAGGATGATTGACAATGCCATTAGTAGGAAAACAAGTACAACCATTTAAAGCGATGGCGTTCCATAACGGCGATTTCATCGAGGTAACAGAAGAAAACTTCAAAGGAAAATGGAGCGTCGTTTGCTTCTATCCAGCTGACTTTACATTCGTTTGTCCAACAGAATTAGAAGATTTACAAAACGAATATCCAAAATTAAAAGAGCTTGGTGTAGAAGTATACTCCGTTTCAACAGATACACATTTTACACATAAAGCATGGCACGACCACTCACCAGCGATCAGCAAAATCGAATATGTGATGATCGGTGACCCTTCTCAAAAATTATCACGCATGTTCGAAGTGCTTGATGAAGAGACAGGCCTTGCACAACGCGGTACGTTCATTATCGATCCAGATGGCGTTATTCAAGCTGTTGAAATTAACGCTGATGGCATCGGTCGTGATGCAAGCACAATCGTAAACAAAATTAAAGCAGCACAATACGTGCGCAACAATCCTGGCGAAGTGTGCCCAGCAAAATGGCAAGAAGGTGGAAAAACATTAAAGCCAAGCCTTGACCTTGTAGGTAAAATTTAAGGAGGCTTATGTCAATGATATTGGATGCTGAAATTAAAGCACAGCTCGCCCAATATCTACAATTGATGGAAAATGACATTGTGTTAAAAGTGAGCGCGGGAGACGATGAAGTTTCCCGCGATATGCTTGCTTTAGTTGATGAGCTTGCGACAATGTCATCGAAAATTAAAGTAGAGAAAACAACGCTAGAAAGAACACCTAGTTTTAGCGTCAATCGCATAGGGGAAGAAACAGGCGTTGTATTTGCGGGCGTGCCTTTAGGACATGAATTTACTTCTTTGGTGCTTGCATTGCTTCAAGTGAGCGGAAGACCGCCGAAAGTCGATCAAGCAGTCATTGAACAAATTAAAAATTTAAAAGGGACGTATCGTTTTGAAACATACGTCAGCTTAACATGCCATAACTGCCCAGACGTCGTTCAAGCGTTAAATGTGATGAGCGTACTAAATCCGAACGTCTCACATACGATGATTGATGGGGCTGCATTTAAAGAAGAAGTCGAGCAAAAAGATGTCATGGCTGTGCCAACCGTCTTTTTAAACGGTGAACCGTTCGCAAGCGGCCGTATGTCGCTTGAGGAAATTCTTGCGAAGTTAGGAAGCACGCCGGATGCTTCTACTTTTGAGGAAAAAGATCCGTTTGATGTGCTCGTCATCGGTGGAGGACCTGCGGGTGCAACAGCTGCCATTTATGCAGCGCGTAAAGGCATTCGCACAGGAATTGTTGCTGAACGCTTCGGCGGTCAAATTTTAGATACGTTAGGCATTGAAAACTTTATTAGCGTCAAATATACAGAAGGTCCGAAGCTTGCTGCGAGCCTTGAGGAACATGTGAAACATTACAATGTTGATATTATGAACTTGCAGCGTGCAAAACGGCTAGAAAAGAAAGACCTTATTGAAGTAGAGCTTGAGAATGGTGCGATTTTAAAAAGCAAAGCAGTCATTATCGCGACAGGCGCACGTTGGCGCAATCTCGGCGTCCCAGGCGAAGCAGAGTTTAAAAATAAAGGCGTCGCTTACTGCCCACATTGCGACGGTCCGTTATTTGAAGGAAAACATGTCGCAGTCATCGGCGGTGGAAACTCTGGCGTTGAGGCGGCAATTGATTTGGCCGGAATTGCTAAGCATGTGACGGTGCTTGAATTTGCGCCAGAATTAAAAGCAGATGCGGTATTGCAAGATCGTTTATATAGCTTACCGAATGTCACAGTAATCAAAAACGCGCAAACGAAAGAAATTACAGGCACAGATAAAGTGAATGGTATCACATATATTGATCGCGCAACAGGCGAAGAGCACCATATTGAACTTCAAGGTGTATTCGTGCAAATCGGACTTGTACCGAATACCGAATGGTTAGAAGGAACGGTAGAGCGCAATCGCTTCGGCGAAATTATCGTTGATAAGCGCGGAGCGACAAACGTCCCTGGCGTCTTCGCTGCTGGCGATTGTACAGATAGCGCATATAAACAGATTATCATTTCCATGGGTTCAGGCGCAACAGCTTCTTTAGGAGCGTTTGACTACTTAATTCGAAATTAATATGATCAACCCCTTAACTCACTTTGACCCGCTTTACTGCTTATGTAAAGCGGGTTTTGTTCCCCCCTTGACTCTCCTATTGCGGTTTGATACAATATTAGCCAAATGAAATACAGGTGCAACGATGAAAGATGGATAGTAGCTAAGGTAGTTCTTTTATAGCGAGCTAGGGGTGGTGGAAGCCTAGTAAAGACGCTTAGCGAAACGGCAGTCTGGAGTTGCTTCACGCAAAAGTGGATGCGTTATGCATCAACTAGGGTGGAACCGCGGGAGTTACGCTCTCGTCCCTAGGCGAAAGGCCTAAGGATGAGAGCGTTTTTTGTTTACATTTTATTATAAGGAGGATGAACGATGTCAGTAACGATGGAGCAAATTGTAGCACACGCGAAACATCGCGGCTTTGTTTTTCCCGGTTCAGAAATTTACGGCGGATTAGCAAATACGTGGGATTACGGTCCGTTAGGGACGGAATTAAAAAACAACATTAAGCGAGCATGGTGGAAAAAGTTCGTTCAACAATCACCATACAACGTCGGTTTAGATGCGGCTATTTTAATGAACCCACGCACGTGGGAAGCATCTGGTCATTTAGGAAACTTCAACGATCCGATGATTGACTGTAAACAATGTAAAGCACGTCATCGGGCGGATAAGTTAATTGAAAGCGCGCTTGAAGCGAAAGGGATTGAAATGGTTGTCGATGGGCTTCCTTTTGAAAAAATGGAGCAGCTCATTCAAGAGCACGACATTGCTTGTCCAGATTGCGGCAGTCGCGACTTCACAAACATTCGTCAATTTAACTTAATGTTTAAAACGTTCCAAGGCGTGACCGAGTCGAGCGCAAACGAAATTTACCTTCGTCCTGAAACGGCACAAGGCATTTTTGTAAACTTTAAAAACGTACAACGAACGATGCGCAAAAAATTGCCGTTCGGTATTGCGCAAATCGGAAAAAGCTTCCGAAACGAAATTACACCAGGAAACTTTACGTTCCGCACACGTGAATTTGAACAAATGGAGCTTGAATTTTTCTGTAAGCCGGGCGAAGAATTACAGTGGTTTGATTATTGGAAACAATATTGTGAACAATGGCTTTTATCGCTTGGTATGAAGCGTGAAAACATTCGTTTACGCGATCATTCCGAAGATGAATTGTCCCACTACAGCAACGCCACAACAGATATTGAATATAAATTCCCGTTTGGTTGGGGCGAGCTATGGGGCATTGCATCGCGTACCGATTACGATTTGCGTCGCCATATGGAATATTCAGGAGAAGACTTCCACTACCTTGATCAAGAAACGAACGAACGTTTTATTCCATATTGCATTGAGCCTTCACTTGGTGCAGATCGCGTCACGCTCGCCTTTATGATTGACGCGTATGAAGAAGAGCAACTGGCAGACGGTACGACGCGCACAGTGATGCATCTTCACCCAGCGTTAGCGCCATATAAAGCGGCTGTATTGCCATTATCGAAAAAGTTATCAGAAGGTGCGCGTGCGATCTTTGAACAACTTTCACAACATTTTATGGTCGATTACGATGAGTCTGGATCCATCGGAAAACGATATCGTCGTCAAGATGAGATTGGAACACCGTTCTGTATTACGTATGATTTTGATTCAGAACAGGACGGCATGGTGACCGTGCGCGACCGCGATACGATGGAACAAACACGCATTCCAATTGCGGAATTAAAAAGCTTCTTAGAAGAAAAAATTCAGTTTTAAGCAAAAACAGGCTATCCTATAAAGTAGGGTAGCCTTTGTATTAGAAAGGAGTGCGATGATGAGCATATTGAAAAACGATTGGGCTCCTTTATTAGAAGAGGAGTTTCAAAAACCGTATTATGTGAAATTGCGTCAGTTTTTAAAAGAAGAATATCGAACGAAAACGATTTATCCGGATATGCACGACATTTTCAACGCCCTTCATTACACCCCGTATGCGAATGTAAAAGTCGTCATTTTAGGACAAGACCCATACCATGGGCCGAATCAAGCGCACGGATTAAGTTTTTCCGTCAAACCGGGCGTCGCTTTGCCTCCATCGTTGTTAAACATTTTTAAAGAGTTGCAAGATGACATCGGGTGCTATATTCCAAACAACGGCTACTTATTAAAATGGGCAAAGCAAGGGGTATTGCTTTTAAATACCGTATTGACGGTACGACGTGGAGAAGCGAATTCGCATAAAGGAAAAGGTTGGGAGTATTTTACAGATCGCGTCATTGAACTTGTGAATGAAAAACGTGAACCCGTTGTCTTCATTTTATGGGGACGTCATGCGCAAGCGAAAAAAGCCTTGATCACGAATGAACATCATTACATAATTGAAGCGCCACATCCAAGCCCATTTTCCGCAGCGCGAGGCTTTTTCGGTAGTCGCCCTTTTTCAAAAACGAATACTTTTTTACAACAGACAGGGAGAGAGCCAATTGACTGGCAAATCGAAAACATATAATGAGCGAGTAAATTGTTATGCATGCAAACATTTTTATGTCACGTGGGATGCGCAAATGCCGCGCGGTTGTCGCGCATTCGGTTTTAAAAGCGCGATGTTGCCGTCTATTGTCGTCAAGCAATCGTCTGGTGCGCCTTGCATGAAGTTTGTACAAAAAGAACATAAGGGGAGAAACGGATGAGTTCATCGCGCTCGATCGTCGTTTCCGTCATCGCGATGATTGTCGCCATTATCGCAGGAACGATCGGATTTATGTTTTCAGAACAATTAACGTTTTTTGATGCACTTTGGTTGACAGTTGTCACCATTTTAACGGTTGGTTATGGCGATACAGTGCCACAAACGTTTTATGGTAAACTGTTTGCCCTTATCATTATTCCGATTGGTATTGGCATTGTGACATATGCGACAGGGGCAGTCGTGTCGATGATGATGGAAGGGGAATTTTCAAAAACGGTTCGGAGGCGAAAAATGAAAAATAAAATAGAAGCGATGACAAACCATATTATCGTATGCGGGTTCGGGCGTGTCGGGGAACAAGTCGTACGTGAACTTGTCAAAAACGGGACAGCTGTCGTTGTCATCGAGCGGAATACGGACCGGTTAGACGAAATGAATGATCCGATTCCGTATGTCGAAGGGGATGCGACAGAAGATGACGTGTTGATTGCGGCAGGTATTGAACGAGCGGCAGGGTTGGTCGCCGCATTGCCTTCAGATGCCGATAACGTCTTTATTTCCCTCACAGCAAAAGGGCTAAATCACGACATTCAAATTGTCGCGCGCGCCGAGCGACCGGAATCGGAAGAAAAGTTGCGGCGTGCAGGTGCTGATAAAGTCATTAACCCATCGTTTTTGAGCGGTCGCCGCATGGCGATGACAATGTTAAAGCCTGTCAGTGTCGATTACGTCGATACGATTTTTCACGGCCATGCAGAGCAATACGCGATTGAAGAAGTGACAATTGAGCCGCATTCTTCATTTGTTGGGACATCTGTCCGCGATCAAGCGGTGCGCACGCGCTTTCATGTGACGATTATTGCGATTCAGCGTCAAAACAACATGATTGGTAACCCAACGCCAGACGAGCGGTTTTTCGTTGGAGATGTCCTGATCGTATTCGGTGAAAAACGAGCGCTAGAGGCGTTTGAACAGGCGGTAAATAAAAAATAAGCAGCCAAATCGGGCTGCTTATTGTAATGCATAAATTCTTGCTTCGTGCGGACGCATATAAAGCGTTGTACCTTCTTCTTTTACATCTGTATAATTGCCGAGCAAAAGATGGCGGTGAGCCGAAGCAAGCTCTTCTGGCAACTCATATACGTTGTCGTTGTCGCAATGGTTTAAGACGATGAGCCAACGAACGCCATCGAGCTCGCGCGTGTAAGCGTAAATGTACGGATCATTTTCCGAAAAATCGCGGAACGTTCCGTACACCATAACGGCATGTTGCTTGCGCAATTGAATGAGCTTTTTATAGTAATAATATACAGAGTTCGGATCCGCTAATGCTTGTTTTACATTGATTTCTTTATAGTTCGGATTCACTTTTAGCCAAGGTGTTCCTGTTGTAAATCCAGCATGTTCGCTATCATCCCACTGCATTGGTGTACGCGAGTTATCTCGGCTCAGTAGCTGCAAGCTTTCAAGCACTTCTTTCGGATCGCGACCTTTTGCGACTTCTTCTGCATATTTATTTTTCATCGCAATGTCGTTATAGTCTTCGATCGTGTCGAACTTGACGCCAGTCATGCCAATTTCTTCACCTTGATAAATATATGGGGTTCCCGGCAACGTATGCACGAGCGTAGCGAGCAATTTTGCTGATTCGACGCGGAACTGTTTATCGTTTCCGTAGCGCGTCACTTGTCGCGTATGGTCGTGATTGTTTAAAAACTGCGAGTTCCACCCTTTGCCCCACAATCCTTCGTACCAACGTTTTTGAATTTGTTTAAAACGAATCGGATCCCATGCCGGCATTTCGTCGCACACTTCAAAGTGGAACAAAGTGTGTAGTTCGTTTCGGTCTTCTCCGACATATTTTAATCCTTCCTCTGGCGATACGAAAGCGACTTCTCCGACGGTGAAAATATCATAATGTTTTAATACTTTTTCGTGCATTTCTTGTAAATAATCATGCACGCCTGGATTGTTTGTTAAATAACGAATGTCATACGGGTTTTCGGCATCTGGGAATCCTTCAGGTTTGGCTAGTAAGGCAATCGCATCTAAACGGAAACCATCGATCCCTTTATCTAACCAAAAACGCATCATTTTATAAATTTCTTCACGAACTTCTTCGTTTTCCCAGTTCAAATCTGGCTGTTCTACCGCAAACGAATGGAAATAATACTGACCTGTTTTTTCATCATATTCCCATGTGGATGGAGTAAAGTACGAGCGCCAGTTATTCGGTTTGTCGCGCCATATGTACCAATCGCGTTTCGGATTGTCTTTTGACGAACGAGATTCAATAAACCAAGGATGTTGATCAGATGTATGGTTCACGACAAGGTCCATAATTAATTTCATTCCACGTTTATGCACCTCGTTCAGCAAGCGGTCAAACGTCTCCATATCCCCTGCTTTATCCATGATGCGATAGTAATCAGAAATGTCGTATCCGTTATCTTTATCAGGCGACTCATAGCACGGATTCAGCCAAATGACATCCACCCCTAAGTCGCGAATGTAATCGAGTTTTTGAATAAGCCCTTCTAAATCGCCATACCCATCACCATTTGAGTCAAAAAAGCTGCGCCAATACACTTGATATACGACGGCTTCTTTCCACCATGTCCGTTTCATTTGTTGTCACTCCTTTTTTAAGCGTTTTCAATTTGAAAAGTTGCTATGTATAAGATACCATTGTTGTAAAGGAAAAAGAAGTAGGGAGTGAAAACGTTTTGGACATATCGGTGACAAATGTATTCGCAAAGATAGAAGAAGAAATCGCAAAAGCAAAAGATGCGTCATCATCGCAAGCGGTGCGTGAACATATATATGCTGTTCGCGCATTGTGCGACATTATTTTGCAACAACCATCACCAAGCACACAAGAAGTGACTTTGCCGCAACCGACAACAATCGAACGACTAGATATCGGTGCCGATGCGAACGGACGATCATTACTTGATTTTTAGGAGGGGAAAACATGAAACTATTTACAATCATCGCTTCAATGAGTGCAGCGCTATGTGTGGCGCTAGGAGCGTTCGGAGCACACGTGTTGGAAGGAAGAATTCCAGAGCGATATATCGACACGTGGCAAAAAGCCGTTCAATATCAAATGTTCCATACGATCGGTTTGTTTCTCGTTGCGTTGCTGGCGACAAAATGGCCGCACGTGACGCCTGCTGGTTGGTTTATGCTTGCGGGAATCGTTTTATTTTCAGGTAGTTTATACGTACTAAGCTTAACACAAATAAAAATACTTGGGGCGATTACGCCGTTTGGGGGCGTGTCGTTCATTGTTGCATGGCTATTTTTAGCCTATATCGCGATCAAACAAATGTAAAACGAGGCGCTGTGGACGCCTCGTTTTTAACGTGGAGCATATGTGCTTAATCCGACACCAGATGCAAATGGATATTCATAATTAATTTCTTCATCAAATGTGACATAGTCGAGATAAATCATTGGTAATAAATAACGCATTCCTGTTTGTGGATCGCTTAAAATGAGATGGTCGCGCCCCGCTGCTTCAATGACACCGCGGAAAATTTTCGCATTCCATTCACGATTGTTTTCAAACGTCATATAAACAGTCGCAATTTTGCCTTTGTTTAAGCGTAAAATGTTTTCAATGTACGATTCTTCGATCGGAAGCATGCCGGGAAGCGGCTGACTGGCGGTTGTTGGTGTTTGCATCGCCCCTGTTTGTGGTGTAAACGTTGGTGTAGGCATGCCAAACGGATATGTTGGCATTTGGTATGGATAGTAGTACGGATACGAATAATACGGCATTTGTTGACGTTCATCACTCATTGAAACCCCTCCTTCTAATATACGCGTGGACAATTAGAACGCGTCGGTGCATAAAAACAATGTGCCTTAAAACGTCCCGTATTCCATTGATTAAACCATTGTGGCGGGCAATTGCCATCTGGTCGGAAAAACCAAAGCGAATTCGTTGCCGGATGAAAACGTTCCCCGCGAATGACACGACGGGCGAGACGTATGTCTTGTTCACGCGCCCGTTGATAAAAATACCCTTTTTGTACCGCTTCAAATCCCCCAGGGCTTTGAAATACCATTTGGCGAATGGTACGAAGCCCTTCAAAGTCTAGACAGTTTGCGCGCACGCGGTTCACTCCAACATTCCCAACCATTAACATGCCGAGCTGTCCGTCTTCCTCCGCCTCTGCGCGCATAAGACGGGCAAGCAATTTGACATCTTCTTCTGTATACGCAACAACAGCCATCCCTTCACCTCACTTTATGAAAATCGCTATTAGCCTATGATGAGACATACGAAAATGTGAGGAAAGTCGTCATTGTTATATGTATGAAAGAGATAATAAAAAAAGACCTCCAAACCGGAGGCCTACACATGTAAAAACTGTTCCATTTTTTCTTTCGGTAAAATGTTGCCGACGAAGAAAGAGCCGAATTCGCCAAACCGTGCGCTCACTTCATCGAAACGCATTTCGTACACAAGCTTTTTAAATTGAAGCACATCATTTGAAAAGAGCGTCACGCCCCATTCATAGTCATCAAAGCCGACCGAACCGGTAATGATTTGTACGACTTTTCCAGCATATTTTCTTCCCGTCATGCCGTGTGCGCGCATTAAATTGCGGCGCTCTTCCATCGGAAGCATGTACCAGTTGTCGTTTCCTTGACGGCGCTTGTCCATCGGATAAAAGCAAACGTGGTTCGTTTTTGGTAAGATCGGATATAAACGGCGACGCACTTCTGAATTTTCGTATGGGTCGCCTGCCTCTGCCGGCAAGTAATTGCTTAATTCAACGACAGAGACGTATGAATAAGCAGGTACGAGATATTCAGCGAGCTTTGTTTTATTGATTGCTGTTTCAATTTCATGAAGCTCTTCCATCGTTGGACGTAAAAGCATGAACATCAAATCTGCTTTTTGCCCCATAATTGTGTAAATCGCATGGCTGCCTTCATTTGCAGCTTCTGTTTTTTCCCATTTTTCCACTAATGTGAAAAACTCTTGTATTGCTTCTTGTCGCTCTTCATTTGTGAGCGTTTTCCAAGCCGCCCAATCAACCGTGCGGAAATCATGCAGACAATACCAACCGTCTAACGTTTGTGCTGCTTCGCTCATGTCCAACACTCCTTTTGTTATGTACTACCGAAATTGTATCATATGTGTTTCGTTTATGCCAAACGCACTATTTGAACCGTTTATAAATAAGAAAAGCAATGATCATGACAATGCCGCCAACGATCGTGATCGTTGTAAAATGTTGTTCAATAAATGTTTTCGCTTGAGCGCCTAAGGTGAAAATAATAAGCCCTTCTGCGAAAAAGCGCGCCCCACGACCGATGAACGACCAAAAAAGCAACGTGCGAATGTTGACGTTAGAAATGCCCGAGAAAATAGTGAACACTTTATACGGAATAGGGGTAAACCCAGCGATAACGATCGCCATTGCCCCGTATTGTTGAAAATATTGTTCTACCTTATTCATTTTTTCATCAGAGATAAAATAACGCAAAATCGGTCTGCCGAATTTTTTCCCAATGTACCACCCGAGCAGCGCACCGAATACAGAGGCGACCGTTGTTAAAAAGGAAAACCATAACGCTTTCTCTGGTTGGGCAATGCTTAACGGAATTAATAACACATCAGGCGGAATCGGAAAAAATGAAGATTCTGTAAACGAAACGATAACGAGACCGATGACGCCAAATTCAAGCAACCATTGTTCAAGATGATGAATCCATTGTGACATATGATAACGCTCCTTTATTTGTACATGTTCCTTAACAAATATATCACTTTTTAGGCTATATATCACTCAAGATAAAAAACAGAATTGTTATAAAAAAAAGACTATTTTCTTTTGTGGTGTAATTCATTGCTTTTCGCCTCAATAAGAGTATTCTAATAGATAGACGAATTTTTTTAAACTAAGGAGGAACATTTCGTGAGTGATTTATTTGCAGCCTTAAAGCAAAAGGTGGCAGGAAAAAATGTAACGATCGTGTTTCCGGAAGGACTAGATGAACGTATTTTGACAGCTGTCGGACGTCTAGCGGCAGAAAATGTATTGCATCCGATTGTTATCGGCGAGCAAGAAGCTGTCGTTCAAAAAGCAAAAGAACTTGGTTTGACGCTTGAGAAAGTAGAAATCATTCATCCGCGTACGTACGAAGGAATGGATGAGATGGTTGCTGCGTTTATTGAACGTCGCAAAGGAAAAGTGACGGAAGAAGATGCGCGCAACATTTTACTTGATGAAAACTACTTCGGTACGATGCTTGTGTATATGGGGAAAGCGCACGGGCTTGTGAGCGGTGCCGCGCATTCGACAGCGGATACAGTTCGTCCTGCGTTACAAATTATTAAAACAAAGCCAGGTATTCGCAAAACGTCTGGCGTGTTCATTATGGTGCGCGGCGATGAGAAATATGTATTTGCCGATTGCGCCATTAACATCGCTCCAGATAGCCAAGATTTAGCGGAAATCGCTATTGAGAGCGCACAAACAGCGAAAATGTTTGATATTGAGCCACGTGTAGCGATGCTTAGCTTCTCTACGAAAGGATCGGCAAAATCGCCAGAAACAGAAAAAGTGATTGAAGCGGTGCGCATCGCAAAAGAAATGGCACCAGAGTTAACGCTCGATGGCGAGTTTCAATTTGATGCCGCATTCGTTCCGTCTGTAGCGAAAAAGAAAGCGCCAGACTCTGTCATCCAAGGCGATGCGAACGTCTTTATTTTCCCAAGCTTAGAAGCGGGAAATATCGGATATAAAATTGCACAACGTCTCGGCAACTTTGAAGCGGTCGGTCCAATTTTACAAGGATTAAATCAACCGGTGAACGATTTATCGCGCGGATGTAACGCCGAAGATGTGTACAAGCTATCACTCATCACAGCAGCGCAGGCGCTTGCGGCGATGGAATAATGAGCGAATTGTTGCGACAACAAACGTGGCGAATGATTGACCATACAACCCTCGGGCCATCGTTTGATGCGAAGCAGTCATTTGCGTTTGATGATGCGCTTTGCGAATCGGTTGGAAACGGTCAATCGCATCCGATCGTTCGCTTATGGGTGCATCATCAGACCGTTGTGCTTGGCATTCAAGATACGAAATTGCCGTATATTGAAAAAGGACTCGCCTACTTACATGAGCACGGTTGGCGTACGATCGTTCGCAACTCTGGTGGATTGGCGGTCGTGTTAGATGAAGGGGTT
This sequence comes from Anoxybacillus sp., assembly GCF_036834105.1. NCBI lineage: Bacteria > Bacillati > Bacillota > Bacilli > Caryophanales > Anoxybacillaceae > Anoxybacillus > Anoxybacillus sp. The sequence continues at coordinate 14,598 of NZ_DAITON010000052.1, forward strand.
TTAAACGTTTCACTTATTTTTCCTGATACAAAAAAAGGAATTGACATTGATCGTGGATATGAGGCGATGGCCACACTCATTGCGCGCATGTTGCCAGAAGCGCGCGTGCAAGCAGGGGAAGTTGTTGGCTCGTATTGTCCGGGAAGTTTTGATTTAAGCATTGATGGAAAAAAGTTTGCGGGCATTTCACAGCGCCGCATTCGAGGCGGTGTTGCTGTGCAAGTATATATATGTGCAAACGGAAGCGGCGCAACACGAGCGGAGTTTATTCGTCAGTTTTATGAGCGAGCGCTGGCGGGAGAACAAACGAAGTTTACGTATCCAACGGTCGTTCCACATACGATGGCGTCGCTTAGTGAATTACTCGGCAAAGAAATGACGGTTTCTGCGCTCGTCATTCGCCTATACGAAGCGCTCCAAGCGCTTGGAAGTAGGCTCGAGCCATCATCGCTCACCCCGGAAGAATGGGAGCGATATAACGTGTATTTTCAACGTATGATTGACCGAAACGAGACGATGTTGCCGAAATAAAAAAGCTGTCCGATGCGACAGCTTTTTT
>NZ_DAITON010000053.1:0-14929 GCF_036834105.1 Anoxybacillus sp.
CAGCCATTTGATTGACCACCTTCCGTTCTAATCTCTCCATCATTCATCCTCTCCTTCTTTCACATATACGTCTATTACTTTGTATTATACAGACTGAATTATCAAAATTTTGTCAAAAAAAGAAGATGGATCATATAAATCTTTCGACGGAATATCACAAAAAACGGCTCATAAAAACAAAAAACACCAATTTCATGACGAAATTGGTGTTTTTACGATGACCCGTACGGGATTCGAACCCGTGTTACCGCCGTGAAAGGGCGGTGTCTTAACCACTTGACCAACGGGCCATTATACAATTTGGTAGCGGCGGAGGGAATCGAACCCCCGACCTTACGGGTATGAACCGTACGCTCTAGCCAGCTGAGCTACGCCGCCATGCAACGACATTTGTTATGTTACTACGTTTCTTCAGCAAAGTCAATACTTTTTTACTGAAATTCAAACGAAAAAGCATCCACTCATGAAATGGATGCTTATATGAACTGCCTCATATCCGATTCGGCAGCAAGTTAACCGCGTCGAGCACCACGACCTCCTCGTTTGGATTCAGTATGGCGTTTAAGGGATGCTAAACGATCTTCACTTTCTTTTAAGAAACGGCTAATTTTCTGCTCAAAGCTTTCTTTTGAAGCGCGATCGTTTCCTTTATTGCGCGGACGTGAAGCTTGTTCTTTTGCCTTCTTAATCGACAAGCCAATTTTGCCATCCTTCTCAACATGAATGACACGAACCTCGACTACATCGCCTACTTTCAAATGTTCGTTAATGTCTTTCACATAGCTGTCAGCTACTTCGCTAATGTGTACTAAGCCTGTCGCGCCTTCCGGTAACTCAACAAACGCTCCGAATTTTGTAATGCCCGTTACTTTTCCCTGTAACTTGCTGCCTACTTCAATTGACATAAAAAAAGTGCTCCTCCTTAAAATCTGAAAAATCGTTTCTTTCATTATACATAATGAAAAAAACAAGTGTCAATAAGCCGTGTGCCCATCTGTCAATCATCAGGAGTGATAAAAATAATTTCCCCTTCTTTCGACAAAAAATATTGTTTTCGAGCCAATTCGGCAATATATTGATCGTCATTTAATTTTTTGATCTCTTCTTGTAATCTTTTTTCATCTTTTTGCAACGTGCTTAACTTTTCTTCCAACTGCTCTTTCGTTTTTATTTGTTTATCAATCGTTGAAGATTGTGCCATCATGAGATACAAAAACAGCGAAGAAGCGGCTAACGCCACTGTTGCCAGCATGCTAAAACGAATAAAAATTTTTTTGCGACGACGCGCCTTTTTATGCTCTTGCTTCTCTTGTTGAATGACGTAAGACGTTTGTATTTTTTGTACTCTGTTTCTTTGTGGGGCGCCCATGTTCTTCACCGCTCCTTCTTCGTTACACTTTCTTTCTAAACATATTCGCTACCTTCATATAAAACCCTTTTCCAACATGAAAGAAATGACCAATAGCCGCTTGAAATCGCAAGGGAGTTTTTTTCCAAACGAAATGTCCAAGCGACATAAACGGTTGCAATATGAAGAGTACACATACATATATTGCTTTATATAAAATTTTACCAATAGATAAAATGAAATGACAAGTAGTGAACAATAAAAAAACGAAAAAACGGTAAAGAAGTCGAAGCGGAAATATGATGACATAATAAAATAAACGCACGAATAAGCGATATAACGACACAATGATGCGAATGATCCACTGCAACAAACGAACGTACACATGTTGAAACAACGCTCGGTAAGTAGCATACCCACATAAAATAGCTAAAAAAATGTAGAAACGAATTTCCCCGTTATTAACGAGCAACAACGTATAAAAAGCATATAACGCCTGCACAACCCAAAAAAGAATGTCCGCAATCCAAACAATTAACCGATGACGTTTAGAACGGTCAAATATATGAGCGTACGTATCAAAACATGCCCCGATGACGACCCCTGTTCCGATCATCGCAAGCAAAGTTGTAAATTGTATGTGCAAGCTCATTTAAACAACTTGCTAAAGAATCCTTTAGCTTTCTCCGTATGATGTTCATCTAAATAAACGATTTCAAAAATTTTCCCTTTAATTGAAACAATCCCTTTATCTACATCTAAGTTTTTCATTTGTAAGTTTTGACCTTTAACAGATAAAAAACCCATCACTGTTTCTAACAAAAACTCTTCATTATCAAAACTCTCTACTTGCTTTACACCTGTAATTTCTAACGTACGCCGACCGCGCATAACAATGTCATGCTCTTGAATCGGCCCTTTATTTCCTACATGTTGCGTCATCATCGTCTCCCCCTCACAACCATTATTTGTACAAGTGTATGAGGGGGGAAAACGGTTTAGAACAAGCTATTCAACGCGTTCTTCTTTTACAATCTCATATAATGCGCTCGCTTCTTCTTTTTTTGCATGATCTTGTAACCCAATAACCTTAGCTGTTACGTGTTTTTGCCCAAACTGAATTGTAATTTCATCACCGATTTTGACCGTTGAGCTCGCTTTCGCTTGTTGACCATTAATCAATACACGCCCTTGATCAGCCACTTCTTTCGCTAACGTTCTTCTTTTAATAAGCCGAGAAACTTTTAAAAACTTATCGAGCCGCATATTTTATAGCCCCTCCCTTTTTGCTTCTTCCCATATGTCATCTAGTTGTTTTAATGAGTATGCTTGCCATTCTCCCCCTTGCTGCTTTACTTTCTGTTCGATGTATTGGAAACGACGATAAAACTTTTCGTTCGCCATTGCTAACGCCTCTTCAGGATTAATTTTATAATATCGACATACATTAATGAGCGCAAATAGTAAATCACCAAATTCGGATTTTAACTTTTCTTCATCCATGCGATCTGCTTCTTCCTTTACTTCATTCATTTCTTCTTCAACTTTATGCCACATGGACTGTACTTCCGACCAGTCAAATCCGACTTCCGCTGCTTTTTTTTGATACTCGTATGCACGCAACGTACTTGGCAACGCTTTAGCAACATCATCAAGCAAAGAATCGAATACCTTTTCTTTTTCCTCTTGTTTTATCGCTTGCCAATTGCGCACAACCTCTTCAGCATGATCAACATGAACGTCCCCAAATACGTGAGGATGACGGCGTACCATTTTTTCTGTAATGGCTCGAATCACATCATCAATGGAAAGCATTCCTTCATCTTCGCCAATTTGAGCGTGGAGCATCACTTGCAATAGGACGTCCCCAAGCTCCTCAATCATATTTTCATCATCTTGCCGATCAATCGCATCAAGAAGCTCGTATGTCTCTTCTAGCAAGTATTTTTTTAGCGATTCATGCGTTTGTTTCCGATCCCAAGGACAACCATTTGGTCCGCGCAACGTCGCGATTACACGTCGCAAAGTAGTAAAATCGTGATACAGCAGTTCATCGTGTTCTACCTTTGGTACATAAACGCTCGTTAAATTGCTAACCGTCGTCGCTCGATCAAGCTCATATAGCGCAACCTTTTCGACGCGCTCTCGCTTACTTCCTGCCGCATCGACGATAAAAACCGGATAATCGTGCGGTAACTTTTCTAACAAAGCTAATTTGACATCAGACGCAATAAATGAGTCATATACTTGGCAAAAAACGATGTGGTTGCGCAATTGAATCTCATCCGGCTGAAATGAGGTCGCATCAATGAATTGAAAGCCCTCGATCGGATCAACACCAATGGCAGTAAATAGCGCATCGAGGAAGCTTTGTCCCCCTTCAATGCGGACAGAAATATCGCTCTGTTTCTCCATCAACAACTTGACTGTGCGCTCCGCAACGAGTGGGTGCCCAGGTACAGCATATACAACATCCCCTTTTTTCGCCTCCTCGCACAAATCTTTCACAATGTGTTCGTACACTTGTTCAAATTGGTCGTATGTTTCATATACATCATCAAATGACTGAGCATGTATTCCTTCCGTCTCTAACTGTGCGACAACAGGATGATCTTTCGTTCGTAAAAAAAGGCGTTTCGCTTGTTTTAATGTACGATACACACCAACTGGAAGCTGATCTATATCTCCTGCCCCGAGACCGACAATTGTGATTGTTCCCATGACTATCCAGCCTTTCTTTGTTTAATATGAGTGAAATAACGTCCAAACGGAAGAGCGAACAATTCTTTTTTGGTAAAAATCCCTTTTTTAACAATCATTATAATATAAACAAACGCTCCAATAAAAACGCCACCTATCGCTTGAAGCGACGAAAATAGACGTTCGTGATGAACAGACAACTCGTTCGTTAACATAACGTAACCAATGACAATCATAGCCATCACAACAGCAGCTTGCATCGTTTTCATGACTGTAATGATTGAAAGCAAAGGGCGTTCCATTCGTTTCTGTACATAAAAAAGAGCAATAATAAACATGATGGCATATGCGGCACATGTGGCTATTGCTGCCCCTACCGTATGCCATGACGGAACGAACCATATGTTGAACACCCATTTTAACATCATACCGATACATACAATAAAGAGCGGACGAAACACATCCCCAAGCCCTTGCAAAATAGCGATAAATGTTAGTGTGAGGGAAGTAAACAGAATAGAAATAGCTAAAATGGTCAGCTCCATTGCACCCGCATGATCTTTAAATAACATCGTATTTGCTTGTTTTAATATGCAAACTAAACCGACAACCGCCCCTAATCCAATAACAAACGCTAAGCGAGCAGCGGTATATACGCCTTCGCGATGCGCTTGCCTTTGCGATAACATAGGCACAAGTGCTAATGAAAAAGAAGTAGCTGCTACCGTTCCGAGTTGAATAAACGGTTGTCCCCGATCATAAATGCCTTTTGCTGTTTTCGCGAACTCACCTAATCCTGCTTGTTGCAATAAAGGTAAAAGGGTCAATGAATCAACGAGCTGCATCAAAACGAGCACCATATTAGCTAAACAAATCGTCACCCCATGGATCGCTAAAAATAAAAATACTTTTCTTTTTTCTTGTTTTGGCAAACGTATCGATGCACGAATGTTCATCTGTTTTCGCAACATATACGCGGCAAGCACGACAAGCGCAGCAAAACTTCCGATCAGTGAACCAAACATCGCACCTGCTCCTGCATCATAAACGGTAAATCCATAATGAAGCAAAAGGAAAGATAGGAACAAAATAGCCCCCACCCGTATTAGTTGCTCAACAACTTGTGAAACAGCGGTTGGAACCATCTCCCCCCTTCCTTGAAAATAGCCACGACAAACAGAAGTGAATGGGAGGAGCAAAAAAGCAAATGAAATGGCCCGAATAAGCGCAACTAACTGAGCATCTCCCATGATCGTCGCAAGAAACGAAGCGCCGAAATAAAGAATAGAAAACATAACCATGCCGATGAATGATAAAAAGTAAAAAGAAAAACGAACGATAGCCACCTCATATACTGATTGTTTATTTTTAGCAATCAGCTTTGAAATCGCAACAGGATAGCCGTATGTAGATAAAGCGAGAAAAATGCCATAAAACGGGTAAACCTGTTGATAAATATAAAATCCCATATCGCCCGCGATGTTTTGATACGGAATACGATAAAAGGCGCTCAATACTTTTGTGAATAAAGCGACGAGCGTCAATATGAACGCCCCTTGCAACCAATCTTTTCTCTCCATAACGTTTCACCTTTTCAATTACATATGACATCAAAAAAAGGTAGCGAAATGCTACCTTTTATTGTTCCATTTGACGAGCAAGGAAGCTCGCCGCTGTTTCCGCTGCTTTATGCTCCACTTCGCTGATCGTTTTATCTTTTGAGAAAATGACGACCGCCCCGATTGGATCTCCTCCCGCAATAATTGGCGCGATTACGTATGACTGCATATGCTCTTCATGCCCTTGCGCAAATGATACGCTCGTTTCTTCTGTGTGCAAAACGGATTGACGATCTTCCATCACTTTTTCAACAAGTTCGCTTACGCTTTTATTTAAATATTCTTTTTTCGATCCGCCTGCCACCGCAATAAAAACGTCGCGATCGCAAATAAGCACGGGTTGTCCTAGACTATCAAAAAGCGCTTCCGCATATTCTTTTGCAAAGTCACCTAATTCGCTAATTGGAGAATATTTTTTCAAAATGACTTCGCCATCACGGTCAACAAATATTTCAAGTGGGTCTCCTTCGCGAATGCGAAGTGTTCTGCGAATTTCTTTCGGAATAACTACTCGTCCTAAATCATCGATTCGTCGAACAATACCTGTTGCTTTCATCTATCGATGCCTCGCTTTCATTTAGTTATTAAAAATGGCACTGGTGAAACAGTTGAATAATTCACCATTGTTGTGATTAGTATCCGTCACACATGTAGTTATATACACAATGAAGGGGGATTTTTTTTAAAAAGTGAAAATCCCCCATCTTCATCATTGCCACTTATTCATAAACAATAAACATGATACAATCAATTATTTTTTAGCATATTTTAACCCTTTTAGCAACTCATAAATAATCATTAACCATTGTTGTGGTTTCATTCCCTTCGCATGAACGACAATTTTAAATCGATCTCCGTCCATACCGAAGCCGACATCCCTGCCGTATGGCTCACCAAGCTTAAACAATTGACTCACATCAATTTGCTTCGTCGTTTCTTGAGAGAACAAAATAGTAATATCTTGCTTCGTCTGCTTAATGGATTGAATGAGATGTTGCTTTGCATATATTTTGATTTCTGCAATTTGGAATAAATAAGCAACTTCATCCGGATACTCACCGAAACGATCTACCATTTCCTCTCGCAACTGTTCAACGTCCTCAAACGTCTCGAGTGCACGGAACCGTTTATACATCTCAATTTTTTGTTGTTCATTTGAAATATAACGTTCCGGGATGTACGCATCAACTTCTAGATCGATTTCTACTTCAAACGGCTTTTCCTCTTTCGTTCCTTTTCGTTCTTCAATGGCTTCTTTCAACATTTGCGAGTAAAGCTCAAAACCGACAGAATCAATAAATCCATGTTGCTGTGCTCCTAATAAGTTTCCGGCACCTCGAATAGACAAATCGCGCATCGCAATTTTAAAACCAGATCCAAGCTCTGTAAACTCTTTAATCGCTTGCAACCGTTTTTCAGCAATTTCATTCAACACTTTATCTTTTCGATACGTGAAGTACGCATACGCAATACGATTGGAGCGCCCCACGCGCCCACGCAATTGATATAGTTGCGAAAGGCCCATTTTATCGGCATCATAAACAATTAACGTATTCACATTTGGGATATCGACCCCAGTTTCAATAATAGTTGTGCTTACTAACACATCGTATTGCCCTTCTAAAAATGCCAACATCACTGCTTCAAGCTCATTTTCTGACATTCTCCCGTGCGCGTACGTTACGCGAGCATCGGGCACGAGCGTTGAAATTTCCTCTGCTTTCCGATCAATGTCTTCAATGCGGTTATAAAGAAAAAACACTTGCCCTCCTCGCGCCATCTCGCGCTCAATCGCTTCTCGGACGATCATTGGACTATATTCCATCACATACGTTTGCACAGGGAAACGATTTTCCGGAGGCGTTTCGATCACGGACAGAGCACGGACACCGATGAGCGACATGTGCAACGTGCGCGGAATCGGTGTAGCGGTTAATGTCAATACATCGATATTTGTTTTTAGCTGTTTTATTTTTTCTTTATGGGCCACACCAAAGCGCTGTTCCTCATCAATGATTAATAAACCTAAATCTTTAAACGATACGTCTTTAGATAGCAGTCGATGTGTTCCGATCACCATATCGATCGTGCCGTTCTTCAAACCTTGGAGCGTCTCTGCTTGCTGCTTTTTCGTACGGAATCGACTCAATAAACCGACGTTGATCGGGTATCCTTGGAAACGTTCGCGAACCGTCTCGTAGTGTTGTTGGGCTAAAATTGTTGTTGGAACGAGAAATGCCACTTGTTTTCCATCCATTATTGCCTTGAACGCTGCACGCAAGGCAACTTCTGTTTTCCCATAGCCAACATCCCCACATAATAATCGGTCCATTGGCCGTTCGCTCTCCATATCGCGTTTGATTTCACGAATCGAACGAAGTTGATCTTCTGTTTCTTGATATGGAAATGCCGCTTCAAATTCTCGTTGCATTTCATTATCTGGCGAAAACGCATACCCCTTACTCGCTTCCCGCTCGGCATACAACTTCATTAAATCTTCAGCAATGTCTTGAACAGAGGACTCTACTTTCTTTTTTACTTTCTTCCACTCTGTTCCGCCCAATTTATAAATTTTCGGCTCCTTTCCTTCTGAGCCTACATACTTTTGGACAAGATCCATTTGATCGACAGGAACGTATAACGTATCATTCCCTTGATATTGAATATGGATGTAATCTTTATGAATTCCGTTAATTTCTAACGTTTCAATCCCTAAATATTTCCCAATTCCATGATTGACATGAACAACATAGTCGCCTACTTTTAAATCTGTATAACTTTTAATACGTTCGGCGTTTGACAGTTTTTGACGTCGAACGGGACGCTTCAGTCGCTTTTTGAATAGCTCCTCTTCTGTAATCACAGCAATTTTTTGCATCGGTAATTCAAATCCTGCTGTTAATCCAGATGGGACTATTTGACACTTTCCGTACAATAGCGCATCGTCTTTTCCAATTTGAACGGCATCAATCTCATAATCTTCTAACGTCTGTTTCAGTTTTTTCGCTCGTTCTTCATCACCCGCTAGCAAAACGACCGCATAATTTCCCTTTCGCCAACGTTCTACTTCCACTTTTAACAATTGCATTTGACTATAAAACACTTGCATTTGTTTACAAGATACATTAACAATGTTTTGCGGATGCGTATATGGAATATGACGTAAAAATAAAGATAAATAAATTGTCGATCTCCATCGGTTTTGTAACACTTCAGGAAATGAATGTGAAATTTTTATATGTTGTACAATTTTCCCTTCTTCTAATACATTCGTATACCATTCCGCCTCTTCTTGCTCGAGCTTTTCTGCTACTTCTTGAATGCGGCTCATTTCGTCAATGATGACAACGCCATGATCCGGGATGTAATCTAGTAAACTCGCAGACGAAGGGTAAAAGAGCGAGAAATACTTGTACATGTCTTCAATTAATTTTCCGTTTCTCAATTGCTCTAACTCGGACGAAACATGCTCGTATAACAAGTTTTTTGTTCTCTCATCCTGAATTTGCTGCAACGTATCGTCAAAATGCGATTGTAACTTTTGAACAGCTTCATCTATATGTTGTTGCTCGATGATTAACTCTGTTGCTGGTCCGATGGATACTTCGTCCATCTCAGCTACTGAACGTTGGTCGTCAACCGAAAACGTCCGAATCGATTCAATTTCAATATCAAATAACTCGATGCGATAAGGAAGCTCTGCAGTAAGTGGATAAATATCAATAATACCACCTCGGACGCTAAATTCACCCGGCGTCGAAACGACCGATACACGCTCATATCCCATAGCAACAAATTGTTTTAAACAACGCTCCACATCTATTTGTCCTCCGACGTGAAAATGGAGTTGATAACGTTGCCATACGTCTTTCGGCGGAAGTAGCCTGCGCAACGCTGCAACAGGAGCGATAACAATTCCTTTTTTACGTGCGCAAAAATAGTTTAATACTTCGAGACGTTGCGCACGCAATTCTGGGCTAGCTACAGCTAATTCAGCTGCAATGAGTTCATTAACAGGATAAAGAAACACTTCCTCCTCATCAACTAATTGAATAAGATCATCATATATTTTTTGCGCTTGAAATAAATTGTGCGTCACAATGCATAAAGGTCGTTCTGTATCCTCGTATAAAGAAGAAATAAAAACAGAACGTGCAGAGCCCGACAAGCCTGTTACAAGCTGTTCTTTCAAGCCGTTACGGATTCCCTCTGCAACCGATTGCATGTCCGCATGATTCATAAAATACTGTCGTAAGCCTCGCAAAAAACTCCCTCCTCCCCAAACATAAATACAAAAACGCTTTGGGAGCCCCAAAGCCAACTATTGAATAAACTTTTCATATTGATGAAGATCAGGATTTCGATCCAACGCTTCTTGGCAATCTTCGCAAATTGTCTTTACATGAACTTCTCCATTCGGAAGATATTGAATCATATCCAATCTTTCTTCTTCAGTTAAATGATGAAAGCCTAGTTGCTTACTTTCTAACCCGAGTGCATCAATCGCTCCGATTTTTATGCCACAATGTCGGCAGTAATAATGCAACGCCATATGTGTCCCTCCCAAATGGTTAGTCTAATCGAATACATTTTGAACCATTTAGTCGGGAATTATTCATTACTTATTGCATTCATTCATCACTTGAGCAAACGGAATTTGTAATGACCGTTCGCACGCATGAGCTGCTTTTTTAATTGCTTCGTCAATCCGTATCTTTTCTTCATCTGTAAATCGACCTAACACGTAGTCGCTCACTTTCATCCCGTTTTTCGGTCGATCAATACCGATACGAATACGCTTAAATTGTTCTGTTTTCAAATGTTGAATGAGCGATTTCATTCCATTATGTCCGCCAGCGCTTCCTTTCGGACGCAAGCGAACTGTACCTGTCGGCAAATCTAAGTCGTCATAAATGACGATAATCTCATCAACATCGATGTTATAATAGTCCATCAACGGCCGAACGCATTCGCCTGATAAGTTCATATATGTAAGCGGTTTGCACAATATGACTTTTTCACCTGAAACGATACCGCTCGCAAATATACCACGAAACTTCGTTTGATTGAACGTCAATCCCCAACGATGCGCAAGCTCATCAATGACCATAAAGCCTACATTATGCCTCGTTTGTTCATATTCTTTCCCTGGATTACCTAAACCAACAAACAATTTTGCCATTTCCCCTGCTCCTTATCTCCATACTGCAAAAGACGTAATCAATGATGGCTACGTCCGTCACGGCGTCGTTTCACGTCCTTCTTCCGATTCCGGCTTTCCTAGCTCTTGCTCCTCGCCGCTATGAATTTCTTCCTCTTGCTTCGGTGGCAAGATTGATGCGATCACTTCTGTCGGATCGTGATTCACTTCATAAGCACCGTTCGTTTGTATGTGTGAAATAGTAAGAACATCGCCTACTTGTAAGTTCGTTATATCTATATCAATCGATGAAGGGATATTTGTCGGCAACGCCCGAATAGATAGTTGGTGCATCGCTTGTTGCAACACCCCTCCATCTTTCACGCCAACTGCCTCACCAACTAAATGAATAGGAACGGAAACATCAATTTTCGTCTTTGCATCAACAGCTAAAAAGTCGATATGAATGATATCGTGACGAATCGGATGCTTTTGCATATCGCGAACGATGACGCGAATATGATCATCATTCACTTGAACATCTAACAGTCCCGTCCCACCGGTAGCGCGCCATTGCTTCGAAAACTCGGCCGCATCAACAAAAACAGGTTGGCTATTCGTCTTTTTTCCATACACGATGGCTGGAATACGACCTTGTTTTCGCATTTGCTTTACATAAGAGCGTCGATGGTCTGTACGCAATTGGAGCTGTAACAATGAAATCACCTTCCTATTTTAGAATCGCTCATAGCTTCCCCTAAAATAGGAAGGTCTAAACGTCATTAATCGAACAACGCGCTAATCGATTGTTCTTCGTGTACGCGAATAATAGCCTCACCGATTAATGGGGCAACGGATAGCTCCACAATTTTATTCGTTTTCTTTTCTTCAGGAATAGCAATTGTATTCGTTACGACGAGCTCTTTAATTTTTGAGTTTTGAATGCGTTCAATGGCTGGACCTGATAAAACTGGGTGCGTACAACATGCATATACTTCTTTTGCCCCATGCTCAGCTAGCGCATTAGCTGCTAAAGTAATCGTTCCAGCTGTATCAATAATATCGTCGATTAAAATGGTCGTCTTTCCTTGTACATTACCGATAATGTTCATCACTTCTGCTACATTTGGCTTTGGACGACGCTTATCGATAATCGCAATCGGCGCTTTCAGACGATCTGCCATTTTTCGGGCACGAGTTACACCACCATGGTCTGGGGAAACAATGACAATATCATCAAGCTGCTTGTCTTTAAAGTAATCTGCTAAAATTGGCACACCCATTAAATGGTCAATCGGAATGTCAAAAAACCCTTGAATTTGTGGCGCGTGTAAGTCGAGCGTAATGACGCGGGAGGCGCCAGCTGTCTCTAACAAATTAGCGACTAATTTTGCGGTAATCGGCTCACGGGAGCGCGCTTTACGATCTTGACGAGCATATCCGTAATACGGCATAACAATATTAATTGTTTTAGCAGATGCTCGCTTTAATGCATCAATCATAATGAGTAATTCCATTAAATGTTCATTAACAGGTGCGCTAGTTGATTGAATGACGTACACATCGCAACCACGAATGCTCTCTTCAATATTGATTTGAATTTCCCCATCACTAAAACGAGAAACGGAGCACTTTCCTAATTCAACACCAATCACTTTTGCAATTTCTTGAGCTAAGAACGGGTTAGAATTTAATGAAAATAATTTTAAATTGGAATTCAAATACTGAGACATGGGTAAGTAAACCTCCATTAGGATTTTTTCTTCGCTTGCAGACGTTCAACATAATTTTCTTTATTGATTTGCCGAGCGCGAGCGATAGCTAAAGCTTCATTAGGCACATCATCAGTGATCGTTGAGCCAGCCGCCACATATGCTCCGCTTCCCACAACAACAGGGGCAATTAAGTTCGAGTTGCAACCGATAAATGCGCCATCTTCAATTTTTGTCACGTATTTATTTACACCGTCATAATTGACTGTAATCGTGCCGCAACCGATATTGACATCGTCCCCTACCTCGGCATCTCCGATATAGCTTAAGTGCGATGCTTTACTTCCGTTTCCAAACGTCGTCTTTTTAATTTCTACGAAGTTTCCAATTCTCACATCGTCTCCAATTTTACATAGTGGGCGAATATGCGCAAATGGACCGATCGTTACATCTTTTCCTACTTCGCTATCGTGTACAACAGAATGACGAACCGACGTACGATCGCCAATATAGCTGTTTTTAATTTCGCTGTTTGGTCCAATGATACAATCTTCACCGATTACCGTACGACCTTCAATCGATGTGCCAGGATAAATAATCGTATCCTGTCCAATTTGTACATCAGGTGCTATATACGTATGCTCGGGATCAATGATTGTCACACCATTTGCCATATGTTTACGTTGAATACGCATACGCATGATTTTTTCTGCTTGCGCAAGCGCGATTCGGTCGTTAACGCCTAACGTCTCTTCAAACATCGGTGTTTCGTAAGCTGAAATGATCTCACCTTGTTTTTTCAAAATTTCGATGACGTCTGGCAAATAATACTCCCCTTGCGCATTATCGTTTGACACTTGCGTAAGCGCTTCGAATAATGCACGATTATCAAAACAATACGTTCCTGTATTAATTTCTCTGATCATTCGCTCTTCATCTGTCGCATCTTTATGTTCGACAATTTTTTCAACATGTCCATGCTCATTGCGGACGATACGTCCATATCCCGTTGGATCTTCTGTAAGGGCGGTTAAAATTGTTGCTTTTGCTTTCGTTTGTAAATGATGTTGTAAAAGCGCTTCCATCGTTTCTGAGGTGATCAGTGGCGTATCTCCGCAAACGACGAGAGTGACACCATCTTTATCAGCTAAATGAGGTGCTGCTTGCATGACGGCGTGCGCCGTGCCAAGCTGTTGTTCTTGAATAACGTATTCGCTTTGGTTCCCAAGTTGCTCTTTCACCCGTTCTGCCCCAAAACCAACAACCGTAATTAATCGATCGACATGCAATGTAGAAATTGCATCAACCACATGTTGTACCATCGGCTTTCCACAGACAGGGTGCAACACTTTATACAGCTTTGAACGCATACGCGTTCCTTGTCCAGCTGCCAAAATGATCGCATATCGTTTCATCGCAAGGCCTCCATACCTCTCTTTATCCATATTGAATATATATCAATTATGTATGTATTTCAAGGAAACATTGTCATATGCCAAAAAAATTCATCATATATTCTTTCTTAATGGGGTAAACAGATTTTTCCATATGAAAAGGACCCTCTTTTACGAAAGGGTCCTCTTCTTATTTTTACGAAGCACCTGCTTCTTCAAGCTCTTTTTCCAACTCACCGGCACGGTGATATTCAGCTAAAACAGCTTCTTGAATTTTCCCGCGGGTTGTTGAGTTAATTGGATGAGCGATGTCACGGAATTCCCCGTCAGGAGTACGCTTGCTTGGCATAGCGACAAACAAGCCGTTATTGCCTTCAATAACTCGGATATCATGAACAACAAATTCATGATCCAACGTAATTGAGGCAATCGCTCTCATACGTCCTTCGGTATTCACGCGGCGTAATCTCACGTCAGTTACTTCCATTCTGTTCACCACCTTTTCCCTATATAAGAACTTAAGTGAATTTATTCCACATTATTTTTCATTTTCCTGCTAACATTAAAAAATTTTTTTACGATTGTTTGACAAGTGCAACGACTTCAATTTCAATTAACGCATCTTTTGGCAAGCGAGCGATTTCAACGGCTGAACGCGCTGGCTTATGATCGGCAAAATATTGACCATATACTTCATTCATTGCCGCGAAATCGTTCATGTCTTTTAAAAATACTGTCGTTTTTACGACTGTCTCTAAAGACGCTCCCGCCGCTTCAAGTACCGCTTTCAAGTTTTTGAATACTTGATGCGTTTGCGCTTGAATGTCCCCTTGCACCATTTCTCCTTCTGGCGTTAAAGCAATTTGGCCAGAACTGTAAAACATGTTGTTCACAATAATACCTTGAGAGTACGGTCCAATCGCTTGTGGGGCTTCGTTTGTGTGTACAACTTTCATAGCTCTTCCTCCTCGTATAGTATGTTTAGAAAGATTTTTAAATCGAATTTCCAGTTCGAT
>NZ_DAITON010000054.1:0-14910 GCF_036834105.1 Anoxybacillus sp.
CTCATTGTTCATGTCTTTCCCCAATTAATCGAACGGCATAAACGTGCTCGCAAAAACCGCGCAAACCATTATATACTCGTTGTAAGCGTGAATCGTGTTGAACGAGGCCAAATACAGTCGGTCCGCTTCCGCTCATCAGTGAGACATCCGCCCCGAAGCGTTTCATCTGCTCTTTAATTTGGGCTACTTCAGGATGCATGTTTAACGTTACACTTTCTAGCACATTGCCAGCGAGTGCACAAATTTTTTCATAATTTTTCTCTTTAATCGCAGCAACCATTCCATCTACGTTTGGATGATCGACGGATTGCAAGTTTAAATTCCGATACACATCCGCAGTTGACACACCGATCGTTGGCTTCGCTAAAATGACCCAACTTGGTGGGTGAGCAGGGATATGTTCGATTTTTTCCCCTCTTCCTGTGGCAACCGCTGTTCCTCCATATACACAAAACGGTACATCAGAGCCGATCTCTGCTCCTATTTCCGCAAGCTCGTCCAAACTTAAGCCTAATCCCCAAAGCTTATTTAACCCGCGCAACGTTGCAGCTGCATCACTGCTTCCACCCGCAAGCCCTGCTGCAACAGGAATATGTTTCGTAATTGCGATAGAAACCCCACGTCGTATTCCAAACTTTTCCTTTAGTAATTTAGCTGCTTGATACGCCAAGTTTCTCTCATCATCTGGCACGAAGCGATTGTGAGAAATAATTTGAATCGTATCACAATATAAATCGGTCAACTCCACACGATCAGCTAAATCAATCGTCGTCATCACCATCTTGACTTCATGGTAGCCATCTGGACGTTTATGTAATACGTCGAGAGATAAATTAATTTTCGCTGGCGCTTTGACTAACAACCTCAATCTGTTCACCTACTTTTCCGACTTCAAACTCCTATCGACATTTTACCACAAAAAATAGTGAACAAATACGTGCCTTTTCAATAGCCATAAAAAAAGAGACCACCGATATTGGTCGCCTCCTCGCGCAATTATGAATGTGTGCCGCTCATCGCTACTTGTTCATCATCTAAAAATGTAAGCTGTACAGTCTCTGTTAATACGTCTGCATAACTATATGATACACGTTCAAAAGCGTTTTCTTCTTGATCAAGTTCAACGACAAATACGGACGGATATGTTTGGGCCAACACGCCGCAACGCTCGATTGTCTTTCGACGCCCACCGTTCGCCTTTAACGTCAATCTTTTACCGAGATTCGAATCCAACACTTTTTTAATTTCCGACAATGTTTTTCCCATCGTATCCACCTCACTATTACGTAGTATAACAAATGAAAAACGATAAGTCAAAAAATAATAATTATATCAACAAAAAATATTGAATGTCAATACTTTTGTTTTTATTATGAACAAATAAAGAAAAAACTATGTACAAAAAGTGTTAAAAAACAAAACTTGTCTTTTTACCACTACGGTAAAAAGACAAGAGGCTTTTATTTATGCTTGTTCAGTAATCGTCCGAAACGGCATTCCGGTTCGTAAAACGCCTCGCGTCTCAACACCACCAAGCCCTTTTTCACCTGTTAATGTATTTCTTAATACATCCCACACATTGACGCGATCCATAAACGGTGTAAAGCTAATTCGCGATACAATATATACTGGATCAAGCGCATGAATATTGACTCGTGCAGGCGAGCTCGCAAAGTTGGCACCTGCACGAATAAGCGATTCGAAGTGTGATTGACACGCCCCAGCAAAAATAACAAGTTGATCAAGGTTCGGGATTTTTTTTCGCGCTTGTCTCACCGTTTGTACAAAATACTTGGAATGGCGATACGCTTTCAAATCATCAACCGCTCCTTTTGATTTTGAATAAGCGTCGTGCCCAGTTACAACTAAAATATCTGGACGCACTTGCTCCAGCAGCGGAATAATGCGATCGGGCATATCTGTTTCATTACAATGCACACCATATACCGGTACCCCAATTCTTTCGTACAGCTGCATACATTTTCTTAAATAAAGCGGATCTCCATCAATATGAAGCACTCGTCCCGGCAGTTGAAAAAAGTCCATTTTCACGTCGTACCCACCTGTCGCCTCATATTCACTTTTTTCCCGCAACAGTCGATAATCTTGTCGCAACAACTTATAGCATTGCTCAATATGTTGTTTTTCTTTTTCTTTTCGTTTCTTTTTTTCTCGTTCATCAATGATGACTAAATCAGAAAAAGGAGCATCTGCCATTAGTCGAACATCTTCTCCATACAAGATCGCTTCTTTCTCCCCATCATTTTCTTTTATGTCGATAACCCGAAACAAAATATCACATTCATATGATTTCCGTGCAACAATATCGCCAATTTGAATCATACACGCCCGCCCCTTCGCCTGTTTTGTTTGTAACATATGCATGAACAGCGCAGAGCGTGTAAAAAAAAGAGGCCTTAAGCCTCTTGACGAAACATGTCATATAGTTGCTCGCTCAATGTAGCGAACTCAGCGATCGTAAGCGTTTCCCCCCTGCGCTTCGGATCGATATGGGCGTTGTGAAGCGCTTGTTCGATTTGTTCTTTTTTCTCTTTACCATTTGGCAACTGGCTCATTAAATTATTTAAAATCGTCTTGCGCCGCTGTCCAAAGCTTGCACGGACAACAGTAAAGAAAAATTGTTCATCCGAAACATGAACAGCCGGTTGTTCTCGTCTCAATAAACGAATGACCGCAGAGTCTACATTCGGTTTTGGCATGAATACTGTTCTTGGCACATGCATGACTGTTTCAGCATGCGTATAATATTGAACAGCAATCGTTAACGACCCGTAGTCTTTCGTACCCGGCTTCGCAGCCATTCGCTCTGCTACCTCTTTTTGTAACATCACAACCATCCCGCGAATAGGGAGACGATCTGTTAATAACTTCATAATAATTGGTGTTGTCACGTAATACGGTAAATTAGCAACGACCATGATGTCATCAACATCTATGAACTGTTCTACAATAACTTGTCGAACATCTGCCTTTAAAATATCTTTATGAATGATAGACACATTTGAATATGGAGAGAGCGTATCGGACAAAATGGGGATTAGCCGTTGGTCAATTTCAAACGCCACCACTCTTTTTGCACGTCGCGCTAATTGCTCCGTAAGCGCCCCGATTCCCGGTCCAATTTCAATGACACCCGTTTGCTCAGACAGTTCAGCAAAATCAACAATACGATGTAAAACGTTTGGTTCAATTAAAAAGTTTTGTCCAAGACTTTTTTTAAAAGAAAAGCCGTATTTCGTCAAAATTTCTTTTGTGCGTGTCGGTGTAGCAATATCTTTATACATGTCGTTCCTCCCGCATGACTTCCTTCATCGCTTCTGTAAATTGCTCCTTCGAAATTTGGAACATTTGCAACCGTTTATGCAGTTGTTTCCCGTTTGTATATCCGATTTTTAATAATTTCCCTAACTTCTCACGGCGAGCGCTTGCTAGCGGTCCACCAATTAATCCAGCATCAACAAGATGTTGGAATGAAATTTCTTCTTTCGGATCAATCATTTCTTCGTATACGCTTAAAAGCGCGGTGCGAATCGCTTCAACGGACGCATGTTCAACACCGAGACCTTTTCCGTGTTTTCCTCGCGCTTCCTCGCGCGTTAAAAATGCGTGCTTACATCCCGGTACACGCTCGGCAATGGTTTTGCGAATTTTTTCCCCTGGATAATCAGGATCAGTGAAAATGATAACCCCCCGCTGTTGTTGGGCTAAGCGAATGCGCTCAATCGTTTCATCGTTGATGGCTGCTCCATTCGTTTCAATTGTATCTGCATCAACTGCGCGACGAATGGCTACCGTATCATCGCGCCCTTCGACAACGATAATTTCTTTAATTTTCATAATAACCTCCATCTCTCAACTATTCTTCACTCATTATAACGAAAAAAACAGAGGATCGCGAAATCCTCTGTAGCTATTTTATAATTTTAATTTTGACGCGCTTCGTCCCCCATCGATACGCTGTCGATCTATCCGGGAAAAATACGTCAATTTTATATCCTCTTACATTGGCTCCTGTATCAGCCGCAACAGCATAACCGTATCCTTCAACGTATACTCTCGTCCCAAGCGGAATAACACGCGGATCGACCGCAATGACTTTCGCATTCGGATTAGCACGCAAGTTGACGCCCGTTGCAGTTGTTCCTGAACATCCTCCACAATACGCCGTATACGCTGTCGCTATAACATAAAGCTCTTCGGCTACTTCACCGCTACCACGAGAAGCTAATGTTCGAGGGGCAACTTTTGTACCAACAGCAACGATACGGTTTTTGCTCGGTTTAATCATTTCTGTCTTCATCAGTTTACGCGACACTTCTTTTCCGTTTTCTAAAATGACTTCATATTGCTTAGCGACAATCCCTTTTTCCCCTTCGCTAATTACCTTTTGTTTCCCTTTTTCTAATTGTGCATCTTTCTTCTGCACAACGACAAAATTTACTGGTTCTTCCACTACATCGGTGACTTTTTCAACTCGAACAATGTTTATTTTTGTGTTTGGTTGAATCTTTTCATTCAATGTTGGTTGAACGCGATCCAGTTCCCGTAATGTAATATGTTGTTTAGCTAAAAAGTCAGCGACCGTAGTCGAAGTAGACCAAACTTGTTGCTGTTTGCCGCCGTCATTTAATGTAATCGGGAATGCTTTATTGATAACAATTTTCATGTTTTCTTTCACTTTTTCATCGACGTTCGGTAACACTTCATCTTGCTCGCCAAGTTCAATTTGTTGAACGTACAATACATCTTTGACCGTTTTAGCTGTCGTCCTCAACTTTTTCTCTACCCCATCAACGACAAGCACAATCGGTTTACTCGCTTCCCATTTCACTGTTAAGTGATCAACAACTTTTTCTTCAGGTGAAGGCGATATAAAATCTCCTTGTTTCAACTCAATGTTTTGCTCTTTTAATAACTCCGCAACTGTATTGGCATGTGTACGTACTTTTTCTTCCTTGCCATTGACATGTAATGTCACCGTTTCTTTCGTCCATTCATAACTAGCATATCCCGTCATGCTACATAAAGCTAAAAATCCCCCAGTAGCAAATGCAATCTTCTTTTTTGATGCAGATTGCACTAAATGCTTTACATACGTAATCAAAATAAAAACGCCTCCTTTTCCGATAGATAACCGTGACGACGCCTCCCTTTCTATGAAGCTTATTATCTATTATTCAAAATATTCACTCAAAAGGGAAGGAAGACTTGTCGACAAACACATTGTATGCTTGCAAAAAAGTTGTAGAACGCACGCGTCCCATCTTTTTTTTAGACAAGCCTTCCTAACAATCGACACGTTTCTCTATCAAATGATGCCGAATAATCGCTTTGCATTGTCGGACGTTTTTTGAGCCACTTCGTCAAAAGACACCCCTTTTAACTCAGCAATCGCTTCAGCAACATACTTTACATAGCTCGGCTCGTTTCTTTTTCCACGAAACGGATGTGGCGTTAAGTACGGACAGTCCGTTTCAATAAGCAGCCGATCGAGCGAAATTTCTTTTGCCACTTCTTTCGGTTTTTTTGCATTTTTAAACGTCACGGGACCGCCAAATGAAATATAAAAATTCATATCGATGCATTGATGCGCCACTTCTACACTCCCAGTAAAACAATGCATCACGCCACCGACTTCTGCCGCTTGCTCTTCCCGTAAAATATGAACAATGTCAGCTGTCGCATCGCGATTATGTATAATAATCGGCAACTTCACTTTTTTAGCTAAACGAATTTGCTTTCGAAATACTTCTTTTTGTACTTCTTTCGGCGACTGATCCCAATAATAATCAAGCCCCATCTCACCGAGCGCCACCACTTTCGGATGCGCTGCTAGCTGTTCAATCATCATAAGATCGTCATCAGTCATATGAATCGCATCAACAGGATGCCATCCGACAGCTGCGTAAATAAAGGAATATTGCTCAGCTAACTCCATTGCTCGCTCGATAGTTGGACGATCAAATCCGACAACAACAATATGTGACACACCTTCTGCACGTGCTCGTTCGATAACTTGTTCAACATCTTCGTTAAATTGTGTAGCATTTAAATGTGCATGTGTATCAAATAACATATAACCCCTCTTTTCTTCCGATGTTCAGTTTACCACACAATCTCGTTACATAAATCACAACGATATAACAATTGCATTACAAAATAGAAACAAAGAGGTGTTTTTCACAACACCTCTTTACTTCACTTTTGCCCCGTTCGGAAGCGATTCATCAACTGTCGCCAACGACAATACCCCGTCTTTTTCTCCGGCTAAGATCATGCCTTGCGATAATTCCCCACGAAGCTTAACGGGCTTTAAGTTGGTCACACAAATAACTTTCTTCCCGATTAAATCTTCCGGTTTGTAATATTTCGCAATACCTGATACAACTTGTCGCTTCTCATAACCTAAATCAAGTTGCAACTTAAGCAGGCGATCCGCTTTCGGAATCGGTTCAGCGTGAATCACTTGTGCAACGCGCAAGTCTACTTTCATAAAATCATCGATCGTAATTTCTTCGCTTTGTTCTTGTTTTTCCTCTTTATTGACTGTTGTTCCCTTCATTTGCGTTTGAATATATTGCACTTCTTCTTGTACGTCTAGCCGTGGGAAAAGCGGCGTTCCCTTCTCAACTGTTCGTTCTTGTTGCGAAGCACCGAACGTTTGCAAACTATCCCAGCTCATCAACTGTTCATCTTGAATGCCGAGCTGGGCAAACATCCGTTTAGGCGTTTCTGTTAAAAACGGCTGCAATAAAACGGCTACATAACGAAGAGACTCTGCCAAATGCGACATAACAGAAGCCAACTGATCACGCAACGTTTCATCTTTTGCCAACACCCACGGTTGCGTTTCATCAATATATTTGTTCGTGCGACTAATGAGTTGCCAAATCGCTGTTAAAGCGTGGGAAAATTGCATATGTTCCATCGCTTCCTCGTATTGTTTTACCGTATCATACGTTGTTTGCACAAGCTGTTCATCAAACGGTGTGTGCGTACCGCCGTATACTGGGATACGTCCACCAAAATATTTCTCAATCATCGCCACAGTTCGATTAAGCAAGTTACCTAAATCGTTTGCTAAGTCGTAGTTTATGCGCTCAACAAAACCTTCCGGCGTAAATACACCATCTGAGCCAAACGGCACTTCACGAAGCAAATAATAACGCAATGCATCGAGACCGTAACGATCGATTAACGTCACCGGATCAACGACGTTTCCTTTTGATTTCGACATTTTTCCATCTTTCATAAGCAACCAGCCGTGCGCAAACACTTTTTTCGGAAGTGGAAGATCTAGAGCCATCAACATAATTGGCCAATAAATCGTATGGAAACGAACAATTTCTTTTCCAACAAGGTGGACGTCCGCTGGCCAATACGTTTTATATTTTTCGTCATTTTCTGTTCCATATCCTAACGCCGTAATATAGTTCGACAGCGCATCGATCCATACATAAATGATGTGCTTCGGGTCTCCTGGAACACGAATGCCCCAATCAAATGTCGTTCGCGATACCGCTAAATCTTCTAAACCTGGCTTGATAAAGTTGTTAATCATTTCATTTTTACGCGATTCTGGCTGGATGAATTGCGGATTTTCTTCATAAAACGCTAATAACCGATCAACATATTTGCTCATGCGGAAAAAATATGATTGCTCTTTTACTTTTTCGACAGGACGCCCGCAATCTGGACAATTTCCATCAACTAATTGTCTTTCCGTATAAAACGACTCACATGGAGTACAGTACCATCCTTCGTACTCGTCTAAATAAATGTCCCCTTGTTCTAAAAGGCGGGCAAAAATTTTCTCAACGACTTGTTTATGACGCTGTTCCGTTGTACGAATAAAATCGTCGTAAGATATATCAAGCTTTTTCCACAATTCTTTAATTCCGGCCACAATTTCATCGACATATGCTTGTGGAGTAACTCCTTTTTCTTCTGCCTTCCGCTGAATTTTTTGACCGTGTTCATCCGTTCCAGTCAAGTACATCACATCATAGCCGCGCATTCGTTTATATCTCGCCATTGCGTCGCCGGCCACCGTCGTATAAGCATGACCGATATGTAATTTATCGCTCGGATAATAAATAGGTGTTGTGATATAAAACGTCTTTTTCGCCACTTGTACCCCTCCTTATTGCACGTTTAGTAGAAACGCTCTCGCCCAAAGGACGAGAGCGATTACATATTTGCATCTATTCCTCTTATCTCACCAAAATATACATAAAAATAGAGAGCGCTGTCAACTATCCGGCATGAGATTGTCGACAAACAACACGCTTTTGTCGGATTTTGTCGAAAATATACGAGAAAATTTGTCGAATTTATGTTGAATTTTGTCGAATAATCTTTATAATAATGTTTGTATCGTCTTGAAAAGTAGTTAAAAACTGTTATGCATCTCTTGTCAAATCGTTTGGATTTTGTCATTTCAACTATAATTTTGTCGAATTTTATGTGCAACGACATGTAAAACATACATTTTTTTTTATTGTTGCATATAAAAGGATTGACGCTTAATGGAAAAGTTGTTATGATAAATCCATAGAGATTTTGTCGAATATTGACGAAAAAGGATGAATAAAGGAGAGGAGAATAACCATGAAATCAACAGGTATTGTTCGTAAAGTCGATGAGTTAGGTCGCGTTGTTATTCCGATTGAGTTGCGCCGCACGTTAGGCATTGCAGAAAAAGATGCGCTGGAAATTTACGTAGATGATGAGCGCATCATTTTGAAAAAGTATAAGCCAAACATGACTTGTGTAGTAACTGGGGAAGTATCTGACGACAACTTCAAGCTTGCAGACGGAAAAATCATTTTAAGTAAAGAAGGCGCAGAAGCGTTATTGCAAGAAATCCAAAGCTTGCTTCAACAGTCAAAATAAAAAGTTTCTCTAGACTTTTCTAGAGAAACTTTTTTTTACTTATGATATGTTTCATACACATCTCGCTTCGGCAATTGCCGATCTTTCGCCACTTGTTTAATGGCTTCCTTCGAAGTATATTGCTTTACTTCCATGTAATAGTTTACGTGCTCAACAATCGTTAAATGATCCCACCATACCGATTCATCATCTAATGTGACATGATTCCCTTCTATAAGAAGACAAAACTCCCCGCGAATTTCATGATGTTCTGCCCAATGCATCACCTCTTCGATCGTTCCACGAATAAATTGTTCAAATCTTTTTGTCAGTTCGCGCGCCACGACCATTTTCCGATTCCCGAATACATGATGCATAATAGCTAGCGTTTCTTGAAGACGATGCGGCGCCTCGTAAAAAATGAGCGTATCTTTTATATGTTTTAGTTGCTCGAGCTCTTTTTTCTTTTCTTTTTTATGCCGAGGCAAAAATCCATAAAAATAAAAATGGCTCGTCGGAAGCCCGGATGCTGTCAGTGCCGTCACAGCTGCGTTAGCACCAGGGAGCGGAATGACTTTACAATTAACGTTTAATGCGCTCATAACAAGTTCATAACCCGGATCAGAAATCGTTGGCGTACCTGCGTCGCTTACTAATGCAACATGTTTTCCTTCTAACAAGGCGGCAATAATTTTTTCACCGCTCGCCTCTTTATTATGTTCGTGATAACTTACAAGCGGTGTGTGAATATCGAAATGGTTAAGCAACTTTTTCGTTTGACGTGTATCTTCAGCAGCAATAAAGTGAACTGTCCGTAACGTGTCGACCGCACGAAATGTCATATCTTGCAAATTTCCGATTGGCGTTGGGACAATGTACAAAACGCCCTTTTCTCCTTCTTCAACAAAGCTTTTTTGTTCGTTCATATGATCTCATTCCCCATATAAAATATATTTTAGTTCACTCGTATATTCCCCATTTTGTTCATACACGATCAGAGGCGGCAATATTTTTAGTCCTTTATTTCCATCTTTTATCCCTTCAATTAAAATGGTGTTCGCCTCTTTTCCTTCTTTTGGATAAATGAATCGTAAACGTTTCGGCTCCAAACGGTATTGCCTCATCAATGTAACGATGTCTAACAAACGTTCTGGACGGTGAACAAAAGCCGCTTTACCACCTTGCTTTAACAATTGACTGCTAACGCGAATGACATCTTCTAACGTACAGTAAATTTCATGACGCGCAATGGCAAAATGTTCATTTTTGTTGATTTCTTCTTGGTTTGGTGTTGGAAAATAAGGCGGATTGCACGTTACGACATCAAATTTACTATGTCCGAGACAAGCAGGCATATCTTTAATATCGCCGTGAATCATTTCAATTTGCCCTTCCAGTCCGTTATATTGCACACTTCGTTTCGCCATATCATAAATCTTTTCTTGAATTTCGACACCAATAATTTTTCCTTTCGTCCGTTTACTTAACAACAGCGGGATCACTCCGTTGCCTGTACATAAATCAACTAGATTTCCTTTTTGAATCGGAACGTATACAAAATTCGCTAACAATACAGCATCTAATGAAAAAGCAAACACGGATGGACTTTGGATAATTTTCATATCTTCTGCTAGTAAGTAGTCCAGTCGTTCATCTTCACGCAACATGTAAACTCCCTCTTTCTACAACAAAATAGCCTTCCAGACCATTTGTCAGAAAGGCTATTTTTTATTTAAAAATGACAAGCAAAACAAACAATCTCCATCGGTCCGTAAACTTCCGTAATGTACGTTGCAAATATGAAATCCCTCTTGATACAAGCGAGCTAAATTATCATACCCTTCGCCTATATCGACTAACTTCGCTTTCGTTTGTTTTTTTCCTTGCTCTACTTTGTTTTCAGACAGCTGTTCAAGCCGTCTACGCAAATGGTCATTTTCCACTTGAAGCCGATGATTTTCTTCAATTAACTCCCCGAGATAATTTTTCAATTCCCCGAGCTGTTTATATAAATGGGCAATTTGTTCCTCGATGCTTGTTACAGATTGAAAAATCTCTTTTTTATTCACGCGCCATCCACCCCATTACTCCGTGGCTTGAGTAGGAAGAACTTTCTCTTTTATCAATTCATCAATTGTATACTCAATTACTCGGTCTTTATCGACTAACTCCACTTGCAGCACTCTTTCTAAAATATTTAGCCCCACGACTTTTCCAAGCCCAAGAGGCGTCTCAATGACCTCGCCTAAGTCCGGCAATTGTTCTTTTGCTGTTTCGTATTCATCGTTTTCATATTTTAAGCAGCACATTAATCGACCGCATAGTCCCGATATTTTTGTCGGGTTTAACGATAAGTTTTGATCTTTCGCCATTTTAATCGATACCGGATCGAAGTCGCCTAAAAACGTCGAACAACAAAGCATGCGTCCGCACGGCCCGATACCACCTAACATTTTCGCTTCATCACGTACACCAATTTGTCTCAACTCAATTCTTGTGCGAAAAATAGCTGCTAAATCTTTAACAAGCTCGCGAAAATCGACTCGTCCATCAGCAGTAAAATAAAAAATGATCTTATTGCGATCAAACGTGTATTCAACATCGACAAGCTTCATTTCCAAACCGTGCTCTTCCACTTTTTTTAAACAAATATCGTACGCTTCTTCCGCTGCCTGTTTATTTTCCTCTACGACGAGTTTATCTTTTTGATCGGCCATACGAATAACTTTTTTCAACGGTAACACAATATCTTTTTCGTCCACTTGTTTTTTCGCAACAACAACTTTTCCAAATTCAATCCCGCGTACCGTTTCAACAATAACATAGTCACCATTTGAAATCGGCAAATCGCCAGGATCAAAGTAATAAATTTTTCCCGCCTTTTTAAAACGAACGCCTACAACTTCATACAAATGCAGATCCCTCCCGCAACTGCAATACTAGCTGTTCCATTAAAAGCTGCGGATTCATATTCGTATGCAACCGCGCTTTTGCTTGTAAAATTACCTTCATGTGCTGAGCAATTTGCTTTTCAGAATAAAGAAAACGGGACCGTTGAAATTGCTTCATGCAATCACCATATGCAATATGCTGTTCTTCCCCTAGCAACACATATAATAAATCCTTATATAAATATAATAATAAATCTAAACCAATATGCATTTGCTCTTTGTTCGCAAAATGGCTAAGCCAATGTTGTTGAATAACGAGCAAAGCTTGTACATACTCACTATTTAACGCTTCATATAATTGTATCACTATTTTTCGTGCTTGTGCAAACCAATCATCTTGACTTAGTCGAAGAGCTTCTTCCACATTGTTCGTTACCCTTGCAGCTAATATAGCCAACTGTCGTGGCACACCATGTTCTTGTAAGTATGCACATATCCGTTCAGTTGGAAGTGGATGGAAGGATAAAATTTGACAACGCGAAACGATCGTTGGGAGTATACGATGAAATTGTTCAGTTAATAAAATGGCCACCGTCTTTTCCGATGGTTCCTCTAAAAATTTTAATAAGCTATTGGCAGCTTGAACGGTCATTTGATCGGCATGCTCAATAATATATAGTTTTCGATTCGATTCAACCGCTGTTTTTGTGAACTCCTCTTGCAACTGCTCAATTTGTTGTTTTTTTATGGAGTTTCCATCAGGGGTAACGAGGTGAACGTCTGGATGATTGCCAGATTGAATCCGTCGGCAGTTGACGCACGTTTCACAAGGCTCCTTATACAAATTTGTTAAGCAAAACAAACGTTTAGCAAATAAAAGAGCTGCTTCTTTCTTTCCTGTCCCTTTTTGCCCCTCGAACAAGTATGCATGAGCAATTCTTCCTTTTCTCATGCTGTTGGAAATCATTTTTGCCACATGTGGTTGATTTATTTCAAGTATTTCCCATGACATAACGATCCACTCACTTTCTTAAAAAAGGCTCAATAAGCACCCGTACATCTTCAAACACTTTTGCAATCGGTTGAGCAGCATCCACTTTTTTTATACGGTTTGGAAAGCGGTCAAGTAACATCATGTACCCATTACGTACCCGTTCATGAAATGCGATTTCTTCTAAATCAAGTCGATTGACTTCTCGCAAGCCATTTTCACGAATGCGCGCTAATCCAAGCGTTGGATCAATATCAAAATAAATCGTTAATGTTGGCATCCAGCCTTCAATGGCAAACGTATTAATCGCTAATATTTCATCTATTCCTAGCCCGCGCGCTACACCTTGATAAGCAAGAGAGCTGTCAATAAAGCGATCACAAAGCACAACTTTGCCATTTTTTAATGCAGGAATCACTTTTTCGACTAAATGTTGCCGTCTCGCCGCAGCGTAAAGCAAAGCTTCTGTTCTTGCATCCATTCGTTCATTACTTGGATGCAAAATGACGGACCGAATTTGTTCGGCAATATCGATTCCACCCGGTTCACGTGTCGCAATCACATCTACATGTTGTTCCGTTAAATAGTTAGCAAGCATGTGAACAATCGTCGTTTTCCCTGCCCCTTCAGGACCTTCAAATGAAAAAAATAAGTAGCTCATCTTAATCCTCCTTGAACACTTCGATGTAATCTCCATCTATATCTGTTTGAAAATAGGCTCCCATTTGCTTCAAATGTCGAATAAGCGTAATATGTTGCTTTGTCACAATTTCCCCAGTCAGTAAAATAGGAATGCCTGGTGGATAAGGAACGACCATTTGAGCACAAACGTATCCTACCGCATCATGAAGCAATACTTTTCTTGTCTGACGCCCTTTCGTCCATTCATAACTTACCACTTGACAGTGCTTCGGTAAATGAAATTGTACTCGTTCATTTTGCCGTTCACTCGGAATACATTGCAACGCACGTTTTATGCGCCATGTAATCGTTTGAAGTTGGCTGATTGTCGCAAGTGGATAAACGAGCAACACATTATATGGATCAGCCATTTCTGTAAATATTCCGTTTTTTTCTAATAATTGTTGCAGCTCATAACCTGAGTATGCACTACGTGTTTGTAACGTAATCTTCAGCAAGTCCGTTTGAATGAACGGGTGTTGTGATTCAACAACTTCAATCGCCTCAATAGTTCGCAGTTCACGTTTAAATAACTGAATTTGTTCGCTCATTTCATGAATGCTTTCACGCGTTTGTTGCGCTAAATAAGCACGAGCCAAATCAAGCGAAGCCATAATTGGATAAGATGGACTACTCGTTTGAAACACTTGTAAAAAGTATTTCAACATACGTTCGTCTATGAACTCACTATTAAAGTGTAGAAACGATCCCATTGTCATCGCTGGTAGCGTTTTATGGGCCGACTGCACGACAATATCTGCCCCACATGCGACAGCTGACTTTGGAAAAGGTTCTCCTAAAACAAAATGAGCCCCGTGTGCTTCATCAACTAAAACTGGAATGCGATAAGAGTGAGCCAATTGAATAACTGTCGTTAAATCAACAGTCATACCATAATAGTTTGGATTTGTCAAAACGATTGCTGCTGCATCTGGATGTTCACTTAATGCGTTTGAAATCGTTTCAAAAGGTACAAAAGACATCACTTGAACATCTTCATCAAATTCCGGGGAAATAAAAATAGGTGTTGCTCCGACGAGATGTAACGCATGTAAAATTGATTTATGACAATTACGTTGCACAATCACTTTTTTATTTTGTACACATGCTGCCGCAATCATTGCCAAGTTGCCAGCGGTAGAACCGTTCACTAAAAAATATGTACGTTTTGCACCATACAACTTTGCAGCTAATTGTTGTGCTTGTTCAATCGCCCCAGTTGGATGATGTAAGTCGTCTAGATGGGAAAGCTCCGTTACATCTAAATGTAACAACGATGAAAAGGAAGAGAGAGCCTCCTCGTAAAAAACAGCTCCGTATTTATGTCCTGGTACATGAAAAGAGATTGGTTGTTTAGAGGCATGTTCACATAAAAGCGTATATAGAGGTGTCTTCGTCTGATCCATCTTTCTTCGCATCCTCACAAGTTTAATTTATATATCTATATATTAA
>NZ_DAITON010000055.1:0-14694 GCF_036834105.1 Anoxybacillus sp.
GTAAAGTAAATAGAAATGAAAGAGGCTAATCTCGAAACGTGTTTACGTTTCTGG
Organism: Anoxybacillus sp.; assembly: GCF_036834105.1. Classification (NCBI taxonomy): domain Bacteria; kingdom Bacillati; phylum Bacillota; class Bacilli; order Caryophanales; family Anoxybacillaceae; genus Anoxybacillus; species Anoxybacillus sp. Next base: position 55 of record NZ_DAITON010000055.1, read on the forward strand.
ATTAGCTTGTTTATTTTTGTGAAACAATCGTTTAAGAAATGGTTGTTCCATGTTGGGATGACAAGAGGAACTTAATTAAGAATGTTTTGTTATAATACAGAATAAAAAATTTGAAAATTTTTTGAACAGATGCTTGACGATGGAGTGAAAAGTAGAGATAATATGATTGTGTTAGAATTTTCTTAAAATTTAGCAGTACATACTAGGAGGTGGGGGTTAAAAGAAAATGATAACGCTTACAACATAGGGGGGGATTTGTTTGGTTGGATTTTACCTCATCTTAGCCATTACAGTTGCGAGTTTGTACGTTGCTTTTCGGAAACAAAAGCCTTTCTTTTTACTCATTCCATTTTTGTCAGTCTTCGCTTACTTTTTGTTTGAAGTGATAACGTTCCCAGCGCCATTTCTCGAAACGGTCAAATTTATTTTTAACTTGGGGGTGTGTTTGTTTGAAACAAATTGATAAAAAAATTGCCGATTCATACTTCCGTGAACGCGTGCGGTTAATTGTCATTTTTTTAATTATTTGGTTTATTGTCTCGTTTGGCGTGGTCATGTTTGCGGAATCGTTTAAAAACATGACGTTTAACGGATTCCCGTTTCATTATTTCATGGGGACACAAGGGGCTGTAGTGACGTTTATCGTCTTGTTGTTTATTAATGCCAAAGTAAGCGACAGCATTGACAAAAAATACGGCATTAGCGAAGAGAGAAACGAGCAACTAAGCGCAGGAAAAACACTTGATCATTAAGAGAACAAAGGGGAAGGGGGAGCACGATGGATACACAATTTCTCGTGTCTTTATCTATCATTATTGCTTCATTTGCGTTATATATTGGGATTGCCATTTACAATAAAGCGAAAGAAACATCTGATTTCTACGTAGCAGGGCGCGGTATTTCTCCGTTTTCAAACGGTATGGCGATCGCGGCGGACTGGATGAGCGCTGCGTCATTTATCGGTATGGCCGGTACGATCATGTTGTTAGGGTACGATGGGCTTGCATACATTATGGGATGGACGGGCGGCTATTTGCTGTTGACGTTTTTGCTTGCTCCGCAACTCCGTAAATACGGTCGTTATACGGTGCCAGAATTTATTGGTGACCGTTACGAGAGCCATTCCGCGCGTCTCATTGCAGCCATTTGTACGATCATTATTTCGTTCGTTTATTCTATCGGTCAGCTTTCAGGTTCAGGGGTTGTTATCGGGCGTTTGCTCGAAGTTGATGCGAAAGTCGGCACGATGATTGGGGTTGTGTTAATTGCGTTTTATGCAGCGTTTGGCGGAATGAAAGGAATTACATGGACGCAAGTAGCCCAATACATCATTTTAATTATCGCGTATTTAATTCCAGTTGTCTTTATGTCGCTACAGCTGACAGGAAATCCAATTCCTTGGCTTTCTTATGGGAAAATTGTCGGTCAATTTCAAGAGCTAGATCAGCAGCTAGGGATTTCGCAATACGCAGAGCCGTTTTTAAAGGGAAGTAAGTGGCAATTTCTCGCCCTTATGTTTACATTAATGGCTGGAACAGCGGGACTTCCGCACGTTATCGTTCGCTTCTATACCGTATCAACGATGAAGGCGGCACGTTGGTCAGGCGCGTGGGCACTTTTATTTATCGGTTTGCTTTATTTATCAGCTCCAGCATACGCTGCATTTTCGCGCTTCATCTTATTGAAAAACGTCGTTGGGCAAAAAATTACTGAGTTGCCGGCATGGACCGAAAAATGGGTTAACACAGGGAAGTTGCAAATTGCTGATGCGAATGGCGACGGCATTTTACAATGGCAAGAGATGGTCATTAGCAATGACATCGTCGTTATGGCAACGCCAGAGATCGCAAACCTTGGCATGTTTGTCATTGGCTTAGTCGCAGCTGGTGCGATGGCAGCGGCGTTGTCGACAGCGGGTGGCTTAATGATTGCCATTTCATCATCGTTTGCTCATGACATTTATTATCGTATTTTGCGCCCGAACGCATCTGAACAAAATCGGTTGCTTGTTGCGCGCATTTCGATTGTTGCAGCGACGGTGTTAGCTGGTTTAGTCGCGTTAAATCCTCCGGGCGTGATTACACAAATTGTCGCGTGGGCGTTTGCAATTGCGGCGAGTACGTTTTTCCCTGCCCTTGTGCTTGGCGTATGGTGGAAGCGCTCAAACTCTGCAGGTGCAATTGCAGGCATGCTTGTCGGTTTAATTGTTTCGTTAAGCTACATTTTAGCAGCGAAATACGGCGGGTTTTCGATTGCCGGCATTGTTGATACAGGTGCAGGTGTATTTGGTGCTGTGGCTGCGATTGTGGCAAATGTCGTCGTATCTTTAATGACGAAAGAGCCTTCGCAAGCTGTACAAGAAGAAGTGTACGACCTCCGTTATCCAGAGCAAATGACATATAAAGACGGCCAAGTGTGGATGAGATAATGTAAAGGCATCTGTGTATACAGATGCCGTTTTTACGAGGGAGGGGAAAGAATGCATCCACTATTTAGCGGTTTGTCAACAGAAGAAGTCGATCGACTCGTTGCCAAATGTGAGCAAAAAACGTTTGAAAAAGACGATGCGATTTTAGGAAAAAATGAGCGGCGTAAAGGGCTTGTCTTGTTGCTTGACGGGGTGGCGGAAGTGTATGTCGAGCACGAAGGATATGATGAAGTGCTTGAAGTTGTGCAAAAAGGTGGAATCATCGGATTTTCAAGCTTAGCTCATTTTTTAGGTGTATCGAAAAGTGAAGGAAAAGAAGAACTCGTTGCCGTACGGGCGGCGGAACGATGCGAAGTGCTTGTCATGCCATTTTCTGTGTTAACGCGGTTATGGGATGACCCGAACGTACATGACTATTTGCTTGCGCAGGCGTGCGTCCGCTTAAAAGATGTGTATGTATCGCTTGCTGAACAAATTAAGCAGGCGCGTAAATTTGGGGATTCGACATCGTTTGTTGTTCCTGTGCAAGATTTAATGGTTCGTGATGTTGTTACTTTACCGCCAACAGCAACAGTACAAGAAGCTGCAAAAAAAATGGCGGAGACGCATATTAGTTCCATTGTTGTGACGGACGAACAAAAGTTATGCGGCATCGTTACTGAAACCGATCTTGTCGAACGAGTGCTTAGTTGCTCGCTCCCGTACGATACGGCCATTGAACGAGTGATGACAAAAGATGTCGCAACGATTTCACGATTCGCGTATTATTACGATGCGCTTGCGATGATGATTGAGCGCGGAGTAAAACATTTGCCGGTTGTTGACGATGAAAAAGTACAAGGAATAGTGACGTTTTCTGATTTAATGCGAAAGAAAAATGAAAGCATGATGCGCACGATTCAACAAATTGATCATGCTGATGAGCGAACGTTGCCAAAAATGAAAATGGCCATTTATGAACTGTTAGGAACGATGTTGCGCGACCAAGTACCGATTGCCCAATGTTTAAATATGATTACGAAACTATATGATCGCCTTGTGTTGCGTTGTATGGCGTTGGCGCTAAACGAAGTCGGAGAGCCGCCGTGTCGTTTCGCTTTTTATCAAATGGGATCAAGTGGGCGGAGGGAACAGTTTTTATTAACTGATCAAGATCATTTTCTTGTGTATGAAAGCGAGGAGCACGCTGCGTATTTTTCGAAGCTCGGTGAGGCGATTGTACGTGTTATGGAGAAAGCTGGTTATGAACGATGCAAAGGAAAAATGATGGCGAATGAAGACGCATGGCGCGGTTCGCTTGAAACGTGGAAAGACCGATTGCGCGAATGGATGATTCACGCGACAAATGACAATTTGTTGTTAGCGCAAAACTTTTTTTCATATCGGTTTGTATATGGGGATATGGACTTGCATCGCACATTTGAACAACAAATTCGTGAACAACTCAATCGGGCAAAAATTTTCTTTTTTCGCCTCGTTGAGATAGAAAAACAAAATGAGATTCCAACGCTTGATCGTCCGATTCGTTCTATTTTTGGTCTTGAGCGAAAAACAATCGATATGAAAAAAGAAGTGCTATTTCCTTACCATCATAGCGTGCAAATTTTATCTTTAATTCATGGAATTGTATCCGGTACGCCGTTTGAGCGAATGGAGAAGCTAAGAGAGAAGCGTGTGTTGTCTCCATCGTTTGTAAAAGATGTACAAAAAGCGGCCGAAAACGTGCTAGCTATTTACATTCGCCATAAATGGAATCATTATAAAGCGAATAAACAATCGTCGTCTGTCTTATCGTTTACAACGATGACGACAAGAGAAAAAGATGAACTCATTTTAAGTTTAAAAACGTTAAAGCAACTACAAGCGCAATTATTTTCTCATTTTTAGGGGGGATGGTCATGTTTTTTTTACGAAAGGCGATTGATTACAAGTTAAGCGACGACATCCCGTTATCAGCACCGATTGATGATATTGTTTTTACCGTATTTGATACAGAAACGACAGGCTTTAACGTGGCAACGGCTGATCGTCTCATTGAAATTGGTGCGGTGCAAGTGAAAGGGACGAAGGTGCTGGAAGACGAAACGTTTCATACGTATGTGAATCCGAATCGCGATATCCCACCGATTATTGTTGAATTGACAAACATTACAGAAGAAAAAGTGAAACATGCCCCTACGGCGATTGAGGCGCTGCAACAATTTTTCAATTTCGTTGAGCAAAAACAAAGCGCCTGTTTTGTTGGGCATTACATTTCGTTTGATTTATTTGTCATAAAGCATGAGTTGCGCAGAGAAAAAATGAAATTTCACAAGCCGACATTTATCGATACGCTCGATTTAATCGGTTTCATTGCACCGTCGTATGATATGCGCGACTTAGAGCGATATGCCCAAGCGTTCGGCACGCGTATGTACGAACGTCACTCCGCCCTTGGCGATGCGCTAACGACCGCGTATTTATTTGTGGAGCTGTTACAACAATTTCGGCTGCGTGGATATGAAACATGGGGAGAATTGCTGCGGGCAACCGATAGCCAAATGCGCTCATTGTCATTTTAACGGGGAGAGCCCCCGTTTTCTTTTTTTTACCCACCTAGGAGAGGCAAGACGTGATCGTTTGCACGACAATGTCCTACTTGCTTGTTTTTTTATTTTAAAATATAATACATTTAGAATTTTTTTAATTTTAAAATGAATGACTATTCATTCATTAAGGGGTGGGGAGAAAATGAATTTAGTTTCACGGTTAGAACAAATCGCATTGCAAAAGCCGGACAAGCGGGCATATGTGTTTGAACAAACGGAGGCGACGTATGGCGAGTTGAACGGGGCAGTTATGAAGTTTGCGAGCGGACTAGCAAAGCTAGGGGTAAACAAAGGGGATCATGTGGCATTGTTATTAGGCAATTCTCCATATTTTGTTGTCAGTTTGTACGGGGCGATGCGCGCCGGGGCGACGGTCATTCCAATCAATCCGATTTATACGCCCGATGAAATTCATTACATTTTAACAAACGGTGATGTGAAAGTAGTCATTGCGCTCGATCTCGTCATTCCGACATTGATGAAGCTTGACGGACGCTTACCGAGCGTCGAGCATATCATTATTTGCGAAACGCCGCAAGGAAAAGAACATGGCATCGTTTTGCCTGAAAAAATGAAATCGTTTACAACGGTATTAGCGACAGGTGAAGTTCCGTTTTTCGGCCCGGCGCTCCATGATGACGATGTGGCAGTCATTTTATACACATCGGGAACGACGGGGAAACCGAAAGGGGCGATGTTGACGCATAAAAATCTTTACAGCAATGCCCAAGATGTAGCGGACTATTTAAAAATTAACGAAGACGACCGTGTCATTGCGACGTTGCCGATGTTTCATGTCTTTTGTTTAACGGTGGCGCTCAATGCACCGCTTATGAATGGCGGAACGGTGCTTATTCTTCCGAAGTTTAGTCCCGGAGACGTATTCCGAATCGCAAGCGAGCAAAAGGCGACCGTTTTTGCAGGCGTACCGACGATGTACAACTTTTTATATCAATATCCCGACGGAAAGGCAGAACATTTTTCGCACATTCGTCTATGCATTTCTGGTGGGGCATCAATGCCTGTAGCGCTATTGAAAAATTTCGAGAAAAAGTTTCAAGTGATCGTTTCCGAAGGGTATGGACTTTCAGAAGCGTCGCCAGTTACATGTTTTAATCCGCTCGATCGTCCGCGTAAACCGGGCTCGATTGGAACGAGCATTATAAACGTCGAAAATAAAATTGTGAACGAATTAGGTGAAGAAGTGCCGGTCGGCGAAGTAGGTGAACTGATCGTACGCGGACCGAACGTGATGAAAGGATATTATAAAATGCCGGAAGAAACGGCGCATACGATTCGCGACGGTTGGCTATATACAGGCGACTTAGCAAAAATGGATGAGGAAGGATATTTTTATATTGTCGATCGGAAAAAAGATATGATTATCGTCGGTGGGTATAACGTATATCCGCGTGAAGTGGAAGAAGTATTGTATAGCCATCCAGATGTTGTTGAAGCGGCTGTCATTGGCGTCCCTGATCCGAATTTTGGTGAAGCGGTGAAATGTTATGTTGTGAGCAAAAATAAACAGTTGACCGAACAACAGCTCATCGCGTATTGCAGCGAACATTTAGCGAAATATAAAGTGCCAAGTTCAATTGAATTTTTAGATGAATTACCAAAAAATACGACAGGAAAAATTTTAAGACGGGCGTTAAAAGAACAAGTCGTCTCTCAAAGCGGTGCACAATAAGCACCGTTTTATTTTTTTTATAAAAGTTTTAAGAATTTGCTTGATATTTAGAAAATATATTTGTATAATTTAACGCATAAAAGCGAAACAGTATAAAAGTGAGGGGGATACAGATGAAGTGGTTAAAAACGTGTGGAGCGTTGTTGTTTGCAGGTAGCATGCTCGCGGGATGCTCTGGGGACAAAACGGGAACAGAAACGAGTGGAGAGAGCGGGAAAACATATAAAATTGGCGTGACGCAAATTGTTGAACATCCATCGCTCGATGCAGCGTTTAATGGATTTAAAAAGGCGCTTGAAGATAAAGGTCTAAAAGTCGAATACGATGTGCAAATTGCGCAAGGAGATATGAACAATAATCAAACGATCGCAAACAACTTCGTCGCGGATGGAGTCGATTTAATTTTTGCGAACTCAACACCGAGCGCGCTCGGGGCGCTAAATGCAACGAAAGACATTCCGATCGTTTTTACGTCGGTAACCGATCCGGTTGGGGCGAAGCTCGTGCAATCGATGGAAAATCCGGGTGGCAATGTAACAGGAACGACAGATACACATCCAGATGCGATTCCGAAAACGGTGCAGTTTATTGACCAATTTGTTAATGGAAATCGCGTCGGTATGATTTACAATGCCGGCGAGCAAAACTCGGTTGCGCAAATTGATGCGGTGAAAAAGGCGATGGAAGGCACGGATTTAACGATTGTACCTGTTTCTGTATCGACATCAGCAGAAGTGAAACAAGCAGCCGAATCGCTCGTTGGCAAAGTTGATTGTTTTTATGTCATTACGGATAATACCGTCGTCTCAGCGCTTGAGTCGGTCATTCAAGTGGCTAACGATCAAGATATACCTCTTTTCGTTGGTGAGTTAGACTCGGTAAAACGCGGTGGTTTTGCAGCTTACGGCTTTGACTACTACGATATCGGTTATGAGGCAGGCGTGATGGCAGCTGACATTTTAGAAGGAAAGAAAAAGCCATCCGAACTTCCGGTGCAATATCCGCAAAAGTTAAAGCTTGTCATCAATAAAAAAGCAGCGCAAGAGATGGGTGTGGAATGGAGAAGTGAATGGGATAGCATGGCGGAATTCATTGAATAACGTAAAGGATGGATCGTATGATTACAGCATTGTTTAGTTCTGTAGAAGCAGGATTGTTATATGCGCTAATGGCGCTTGGTGTATATATATCGTTTCGAATTTTAGATTTTCCCGATTTGACGGTCGACGGAAGTTTTGTGACGGGAGCAGCTGTTGCTTCCGTCTTCATCGTCGGCGGTGTCCACCCGTTTGTCGCTTCACTGGCGGCGCTTGGTGCCGGATTTTTGGCTGGGTGCACGACCGGTCTTTTGCATACGAAAGGAAAAATTAACCCGTTGTTGTCCGGCATTTTAATGATGATCGCCTTATATTCGATCAATTTGCGCATTATGGGAAAACCGAACGTGCCACTTTTGCAGCAAGAAACGGTTATGACGATCATGGCAAAGCAATTTCAACGAATGGATGAAGCGCTAGCGACGATCGTTCCGTTCGTTCCGAAAACATGGGCGGTTATCGTTTTTGGAACGTTGTTAGTAGTGATCGTTAAAGTCGTTATTGATTTGTTTTTAAAAACGGAAGTCGGGTTAGCGTTACGAGCAGTCGGCGACAATAAAAAAATGATTGCTAGTTTTTCAGGCAATACAGACCGTTTAACGATTTTAGGGCTAGGGTTGTCGAATGCGCTCGTTGCGTTTTCAGGCGCTCTCATCGCACAATATAGCGGATTTAGTGACATTGGCATGGGCATCGGAATGATTGTTATCGGTTTAGCGTCGGTCATTATCGGGGAAGCGTTGTTTGGCGCTAAAACGATTGTGCGGGCGACGCTGGCTGTTATTTTAGGGGCAATCGTTTATCGCATCGTTATTACGCTGGCGTTGCGTGTGCAATTTTTAGAAACGGGCGATGTGAAGCTCATTACAGCATGTATCGTCATTTTAGCGCTCGTCGTTCCGCAAATGGTGGCAGCGCGTGCGGAAAAGCAGCGAAAAGCGAGAAAGCGGGGTGCGTCTGTTGCTTCAACTCAAGCAGATTACGAAAGTGTTTAACGAAGGAACGATCGATGAGAAAGTGGCACTAAAACATATCGAACTTTCGCTTCAGCCGGGAGATTTCGTTACGATTATCGGCAGCAATGGAGCCGGGAAATCGACGTTAATGAATATCATTTCTGGTCGCCTCTCTCCAGATACAGGCGAAGTTATGATTGATGGCAAGCATGTGACGACGATGAGCGAACATGATCGAGCGCGTTATATCGGTCGTGTATTCCAAGACCCGATGGCAGGAACCGCGCCCAATATGACAATTGAAGAAAACTTAGCGATCGCTTATAACCGAACAGTCAAACGGACGCTTCGCTTTGGTGTGACGAAAAAGCGGCGCCAATTTTTTAAAGAAACGCTTGCTACGCTTCAACTCGGATTAGAAAATCGTCTCCATGCAAAAGTCGGTTTGTTATCTGGCGGGGAACGACAAGCGTTATCGTTGCTTATGGCGACGTTTACGAAACCGCATGTGTTGTTGCTTGATGAACATACGGCAGCGCTAGACCCAGCACGCGCCCAACTCATTACTGATTTAACGAAACAAATTGTTGAACAACATCGTCTTACGACGTTAATGGTGACGCATAATATGGAACAAGCTGTCCAATTAGGAAACCGACTTATTATGATGGATGGTGGACAAATCATTTTTGAAGCAAGTGGCGAAGAAAAGAAAAAACTGACTGTCGAAAAGCTTTTACAAGAGTTTCAACGCATTCGCGGCAGTCAGTTCGCGAGCGATCGCGCCGTGCTTGTATAAAAAATCCCCGAGTTACATCGGGGATTTTAATGTGTGAACGATTTGTTGTAATGATGCGATCGTGTTTGGCAGTTGTTCAAGCGATACCGGTCGGCTAAAGTAAAAACCTTGCAGTTGTTCGCACTGTTTTTCGATTAAAAATTGCGCTTGTTGTTCCGTTTCAACACCTTCAGCTGTTACGGTTAATCCTAATTTATGCGCTAAGGAGATAATCGCGCCCACAATTTCTTTGCTTTTCTCATTGTTTATCATGTTTTGAATAAATGAGCGGTCGATTTTTACTTCATCGATCGGGAAGCGATTTAAATATTCAAGCGATGAGTAGCTGACGCCAAAGTCATCTACCGCAATAGAAAAACCGAGTTTCTTTAAACGTTCTAACGTTGTCACGACGCGTTCAGGATTTTTAATAATTGTCGTTTCTGTAATCTCAAAAATAAAGCAAGAGGCATCGCAATGTTCTTGTTGCAAAATATGTTCAATATCTTCAACGAGCTGCTCGTCTAAAAATTGTTTTGCCGATAAGTTGATGGCGATTTTTATACACCAAGCGGCACTTTGACGTAGAAAAGAAAGATCGCGACACGCTTGGCGCAACACCCATTTCCCGATATCGTAAATGACGTTCGTTTCCTCTGCCATCGGAATAAACTCTGCAGGGCTCACTAAGCCAAACTGCGGATGTTTCCAACGAACGAGCGCTTCCAAGCTATATGATTGCTCGTGGACATTGACTTTTGGCTGATAAAGTAAAAAAAGCTCTTCGTTTTCTACAGCTAACGGAAGGGCATTTTCAAGCTGAATTTTTCGGGTAAAAACGTCTGACATATGCGGTTCGTATCGCTTAATGATATTCGTTCCTTCCATTTTCGCAAAATATAGTGCCTTCTCTGCGTTGTTCAATAACGTTTCCGCACATAATTGGGCGTCGTATGCGTAGCTTATCCCGATATGAATGCCGATTCGAATCGGTTGGTGATCGATCACATACGTTTCTTGAAGAGCTTCTTTGATTACGTCGGCAAGTTCAATGACTTCCTTTTGTGTTTCATATGAAAGGGCAACTGAAAATTGATCGCCGTTTATTCGCGTCCATATCGCCTTACAATGAATCGCTTCATGAAGACGTAGACCGATTTGTTTTAATAGCTCGTTTCCGTTTTCATAGCCGAGGAAACTGTTGATAAATTTAAATTGGTACACGTCAATTAAAAGAACGGCTACGCCCTCGTATGACAAAAGAAGCTCTGTCAATTTTTCGATAAATTGTTCTCTTTCTAAATATGTTTCTTCTTGTTGTTTGGGCGCAATCGGTTCGATTGGTTTAATGATCATTAACTCGACCCGTTCTTTTTCGTATGGAAATGGGAGTACACCAATTTGTACGGGGATCGTTTCTCCGTCTAGAGCTGTGATCGTTGTTTGTTTATTCGTATGAATGAATTGGTGAATGGGCTTGTTTTTCACATCGTCCAATGTTGATGCCTTGAGCGTATGGAGAGCAATCGGATTGGCGTACGTCAGGCGCTCGTTCGTACACATCATCATTGCCTTTGGGAAAGCTTCCACAATATGACGGTGCAATTTTTCGCTTCGGTTTAACTGCTTTTGCGTTTGGATGAGGTCCGTAATGTTTAAAAGGCTAGCAAAACCAGCGATAATGTTGCCGTTTTTGTCTAACAAAGGCGATGCATTCACGGAAACGTATATCGTTTCATGATGTTTCGTTTTCATCGTCAAGCGAATCGTATGTAGCGGCTTTCCTTCGCCTAATCGTTCTAACGTTTGTTCAATATTTTCTTTATGCACAGGAATGACATCGAAAAGCGTTTTGCCGACTACTTCTTCTTTTTGTACGCCAAATAAACGTTCCATTTCGCGATTCACACCGCATAAGTCAAATAAAATAAAAGCTTCTTGAGAGTACGTAAATAAAGATTCGATCAATTGATTCGCTTCTTCTACCTGCTCTTCTTTTTGTAGCATATCGGTAATTTCACGCGTGCATGCGACGATATAGGATACTTCATTGTTGTCGTTTAAAATAGGGATTAACGTAGATTCCGCAAAACGTATCCCTTCTACATTCATGCGATCACGAAATGTAATGACCGATTTGGTTTGCGTCGCCTTCGTGTATTGTTCATTTAGACGGTTTGCAACGCGATGATCATATATATCTTCGATGCATTTTCCGATATCTTTTTCCGTTAAGCTTGCTAAATGGAGAGCGGCAGGACTGACGCACTCATAGCGAAAGCGCGAACCTTCTTCGACTTTCATTAAAAATACGATATCAAATAATTGATCCATGATGTGGAACAAAAGTTGTTCATCTGTACAAAGGGCATGTGACGCGGGTGGGTGGTTCTCCACTTCGAGCCCCTCCTTTTGGATAGAAAAATAGAATATATGTCTATTATTGTCGAAAGATGTTGATTTTTCAATACTTATAAGTTTGCCCATTCACTTTGCATTTGCACGATCCATTCGATGCTTTTTTGATAAATGGCGAATGCTTCAGACGTAGGGATGTTTAGCGCCTTCGCCAATTGTTTCGTTTGCTCGTTATCGTTTGTCTCGAGTGAGAGAACGAGCTCAAATAAAGAGGAATATAGCGGATGACGCCCCTCTAATGCTTGTTGAATAATTTCATCGACATGTAGCTCTTCCAATACGTCATGCAAAGGCCGATCCAATAGTAGATGCAAAGAAGAACAGATGCCCATAAAGAACAGCATCTCTTTTTCATCGCTTACACCAACAAAATGGGCAAGCTGCTCAAGTGTTTTTGCCCTTAGTAGACTATTGACGATGACTTCATTTTTAAACGGCTCGTTCGGCTGTTGAAAGGCAAGAACGGTCAACCAGCTTTTTAAATGATTTGTTCCAAGCAAAATCGCCGCATGACGAATTGATTTAATTTTTGGTGAAGAAGATAGAAAAAAAGAATTTACAGTTTTTAATAAACGATAAGTTAATGAAGGATCGTGTTCAATCGCTTCAACAATCTCCTCGAAGTTTAATTCATTTTTATTTAATTGTTTTAACAAAGAGAAATGAGAAGCGTGCGACATTTTTGGAAGTGATTTTTCTTTTACGACGATTGGTTTACTGAAAAAATATCCTTGGAAATATACGAATCCGCTTCGTATGGCTTCAGCCAATTGTTCGCTCGTTTCAATTTTTTCGGCAAGTAAATGAATATGGTGAGAATGAATGACAGAATAATATGCCTTGTAATCATTGGAGCGAGAAAAATCGACTTTAACAATATCAATATAAGGGAATAAAGGAATGTATTCTTCTGAGAAAATAAAATCGTCTAACGCGATGGTGTATCCCTCTTTTTTTAGCTCCTTGCAAATTTGCAAGAGTTCATGCGAATAAGGGATTGTTTCGAGCACCTCGACAACAATTAAATTTTTCGGAAAATGGAACGGAATGCGTCTTTTTAACAATGTTTCTGTGAAGTTAATGAAACATCGTGCTCCATTTGTTAGCCTGTCAATTCCAATGTTCATAAAGCTATTGATGAGCACGTCCATTGTCGCTCTATTTCCGTCTAACGCGTTATAAAAGTTTTTTTCTCCGCTTCTGTAAAGTAATTCATAACCGATGACTTCATATTTTTTATTAAAAATCGGTTGTCTCCCTACAAAAATATCCATGACGATCCCCCGAATGATAAAGATGACTGAACTTTGCAATTAACTGCGAACGACGTTTGACGTCCAGTTTTTGAAACACATGGTTAATATGATTTTTAATCGTATGTTTGCTCAAAACGAGTTCGTTTGCAATTTCTTGATTGCTATATCCTTTTAGTAAAAGGAAAAATATTTGTCTCTCTCTTTCTGATAGTTGTTCAACTTCTTGGGCGAGTTGTTGCTCGCTATATTTTTTTTGAATGATAAGCGTAAGTATTTCAATTAAGCATTCGACGTACATATGATTGTCTGGATGGTATGGATGGGAAATAAGCAAACGAACAGAACTATGGTTTGTGCCTGTTTGAATAGGATAAACGATCCATGACGTTGAATCGTAACGTACTATAGTCGTTTCTGACATACTAAAAATATGCCGCTTAATCATAGATTCGTTTTTATAAAAAAAATATTTGACATCTTCTGATGAGCAGCTCGAGAAAATGAACGAGTCGTTTAAAACGAGCACAATCGGTCGGTTGATTTGTTGTTCAAAACAACAAATAGTCGTTTTAAATAAGTTTGTACAGTCCAATGAAGCGTCTCCTTTCTATATAGACAAGAAAAAAGCGATCTGAAGTGTTTAGCTTCTTATCGCTACATCAACATATTTTATATTTTTTGTTAATAATAGGTTCACTACATTCACAATTTTGGCATCCCACTTTGTCCCGCTTTCTTTTAATAAAGTTTCAATTGCTTCCATTTTACTTTTACTTTTTCGGTACGGCCTAGATGAGGTCATCGCATCAAATGCATCTACGGCTGAGATGATTTTTGCTAGCAAAGGGATCTCATCTTGTTTCAAACGGTTAGGATATCCTGTTCCGTCTACATGTTCTTTATGAAATCGAATGGCGTCTAACATCTCTTCATTTTCCGCTCTTAATGTCGCTTTGGCTATAAAGTAGCTAATGTTCGGATATTGTTGAATAAATGAAAATTCATCTTTAGATAAAGGTTCTTTTTTTAATAAAATATAGCTAGGTATACCTATTTTTCCAATGTCGTGAAGAAGGGCAGCTTGATACAAGCTATGTAGCTGATGATCGTTAAGACCGAGATATTCACCAATTCTCAAACAATAATTTGCAACGCGGTGAGAATGTTCAGCGATGTACCGATATTCATCATTTTCCCGTCCAATTGTATGCAACAGCAAAAAAATTTGTTTTGTCCGATCGTTATATGCATTGAACGTGTGAACGAGAGAGGAAAATTCGTCAATATAAACGTTCGGAATATAGTCGTCCGCGATGTTTTGTTGCAAGGAATCGATCGTGTGCGTTATATGCTTTGTCGTCGTATAACTAATAAATAAGTAAAACATTATCAAAGCGACTAAAAAAAGAATGGAGGAGTACAAAAA
>NZ_DAITON010000056.1:0-14569 GCF_036834105.1 Anoxybacillus sp.
TGACGATTGTAAACATCGACAGCGACGCCCAAATGGTCACATCGAGCTGCTTTGGGCTAAAAAAGGCGATCGCAATAATTGTCACCATGGCGACGAGAACCGTCGTCAACATGACGCCTAGCTGGGCATAACGATGGACACGTTGTTTTTCCTTCACAAACGGATAAATCACGTACAATACTTCAAAACCGAGCATCGTATACGCCGTTTTTAACACCCCTTTTGCCATTTGTGTCGGGGTCGCTTCGAAAACGGGCTGTAAATGAATCCATTCCGCATATTTGAGCGGCTGAAAGGCGACGATGACAATCCAAATGGTCATAAAAAACGTTAAAAAACTCACCCCCGCAACGAGCCGAAATCCCCCCCCATACAACGCATATACCGTTAAAACAACTAAAATAAGCGCCCCGCCCCAAAGCGGAAAATCGGGATACATCCACGTCAATGCCATTTCAACGTAACCGAGTAAAATGGACGTATATGCCATTACAAAATAGGCGACAACAAGCGCGTTGGCGATCCAGCCGAACACGCGCCCGTAAACGAACGTATGAAGCGAGAAGATGTTGTCATGTTCCGTTGACGTTAACGTTTTATACATGACGAAAACGACGAGATGAATCCATAATCCGCTCAAGAAAACAGCAATCCATGCATCTTGGCGCGCCTCGACAAAAATGACGCGCTGCACCCCGACGATGCCGAGCCCGATTTGTGCGGTATGGATAAGAAAAAACACGAGATAAGCGTTAATGGACAACCGTTCGTTTGGCGTTTTCATCATTCATCCAAATCCTTTCGTTTCATCGCTTCACGCCAGGAAAACCGACGAGCATTTTGCGGACGATTCGTTTTCGGACGTTCGTTATAAAACTTTTGCGGCAAACGAATCAACGCATATTTCATATCGGTGAAACGAAACGGATAAACGGGCGACAAATACGGACGTCCAAGCGACGTGAGTTTCAACAAATGAATAAGCAGTACGCTCACGCCGATCAATATACCGACAAGTCCCCAAAGCGCCGCTAATAAAATAATTGGAAAGCGTAAAATACGGATTGTCGCGCCCATCTCATAACTTGGCGCGGTAAATGAGCCAAGCGCACTTAACGCGACGATAATGATAAGCACGTTGCTCGTAAAACCTGCATCAACTGCCGCTTGTCCAAGGACGATCCCGCCGACGATACCCATCGTTTGACCGACTTTTGTCGGCAAGCGCGCTCCTGCTTCGCGCAACAGCTCAATCATAAATTCAAGAAACAACGCTTCAATGACGGGAGGAAATGGGACGCGCGAACGCGATTCCCCAATCGTCAAAAGCAAAGCGGACGGAATGACTTCGTAATGATACGTAATGACAGCAACATAAAGCGGCGATAAAAAAATGGAAGCAAAAATGCCAAGCATGCGAATCGCGCGCAATACAGTGCTCATCGTCCAACGTAAATAAATATCTTCTGTCGTTTCAAAAAAGCTAAAAAACGTCGTTGGACAAATAATGACGGTCGGACTGCGGTCAACGAAAATGCCGATGCGTCCTTTCATTAAACTGTACGCTAATCGGTCAGGAAGCTCCGTTAATAAATATTGCGGAAAAATGGTATATGCATGATCGTCTAATAGTTGGGCTAATACGGAGCTGTCGATCACTTCGTCAATGTGAAGCTCGGACAGCCGTTGTATGACCGTTTGAACGTTTTCTTTATCGGCAATATCTTCGATGTACACGACGCGTACCTCAAGCGAATTGCGCACCCCGATCGCCATTTTTTCCGTCACTAATTTCGCATCGGTTACATTTTGGCGCAAAATACGAATATTTGTGTCAATCGACTCCGTAAACGACATTTTCGGTCCGAGGACGAGCGACTCTGTTTCTGCCTTTTCAAGCGAACGTTCTACTTTTTCAGCGATGTTGACGGCAAGCCCGCGCGCTTCGCCTTCAATATATACACCCGCCCAACCGTCGCGTATGTAAGACGCCATCTCTTTTTCTGTTTCGCATACGTGCACCGCACCGATCGGCAAACAGCGAACGAGCTGTTTTAACGATACGTCTTCTTGGTCGTGAATAAATGCCAACACGTTTTGTTGCAAGTGGTCATGATTAATTAAATTGCTTAAAAATAAGACGTCGACCGTTTTCCTTTTGCATTGGATGCGCCGACACATCAAATCTGGCGAGTGGGCAAGCTGTTTGGCAATATGTTCTACTCGATTTTTTTTCGAAAACCACATCGTCTTGCCCCCTTTTTCTTCCGCTTCGTTTTTTCCTAGTTTGCAATGAATAGCGTTTTTTATGCAAAAAAAGAGGAAACCTTATTTGGCTTCCTCTTGAGGGAGCGGAATAAAAATTTCCCCTTGCCGCTCTTTATTTAATAACATTTGTAAAATCGTTTTCGATAGTTGGCTCGGTTGATATGGCTTTACAAGATAACTATTCGCCCCGAGCGCCAATCCTTTTTCCCGCTCTTCTAATGCGGAAGAAATAATGATTGGAATATGGGCGAGTTTTTTATTTTCTTTTAATTGTTTTAACACGTCCCAGCCTGATGCGTCATGCTCCTCTAACATAATATCTAGCACGACCGCATCCGGCTTTTCTTTTTGAATGAGCTCAATCGCTTCTTTTCCCTCTTTCACATGTTTGACGCGAAATCCGCTATCTTTTAATTCAGTTTCTAATAGCGCCGCTAAATTTTCATCATCTTCAACAATCACGACGTGCGCATGCGCTTGTTTATCGCTGTTGTCGCGCTCATCTTCCTCATCATGAGCCAAAGCGACGAGCGGGAGGGAGACGGTAAACGTGCTTCCTTTTTTCAGCTCTGATGTGACGCTCACTTCCCCTTCGTGCGCTTTCACAATTTCTTTCACGATCGCAAGCCCAAGCCCTGTTCCACCGATGCGGCGGCGGTCGGAGTTATCGACGCGATAAAATTTTGTAAATATGTTTGGCAGCGCTTCTTCTGGAATGCCCAGCCCTTCGTCTTTCACGTCGATGTATAAGCGATTGTTTTGTTCATATATGCGCACAGTCACGTTGCCGCCATCTGGCGAATATTTGATGGCGTTGCTAATTAAATTCGTAAACACTTGCGCCAATTTATCGCGGTCGCCGAGCACGGTCGTTTTGTCCGTCTCTTTTTGAACGTGAAACGTATGAATCGTCGTATTCACTTTTTGCGTGTCTATCACATGTTCAATGATGGACACGATATCTTCGTATTTTTTATCGTACGTTTGCTTTCCTGACTCCATTCGCTGCACGTCTAAAAAGTCGTTAATGAGCGCTGTTAACCGTTTTGCTTCTTGATAAATCGTCGTTAAATATTTCTTTTGTCGCTCTGGCTTCAATTCCTTTGTTAACATCAGTTCTGTAAAGCCAAGCACGCTTGATAGCGGCGTACGCAACTCGTGGCTGACGGTGCTGACAAATTCAGACTTCATTTGATCGACTTCAAACTGTTTCGTAATGTCGCGATGGACAAATACCGTCCCTTGTCGTTCCCCGTTACGATATAACGGTTTCGCATATACTTGCATCACTTTCCGCTTTTGCGGCAGATGGTACACAAACGGTTCATGTTCTTCATCGCCGTTAAAAATAACAGCCCGTAAATAGTCGCATAACGTTTTGCCTGCATCAGACTGTTCAACTAGGCCGCGCGCCCATTGTTCGTAGCTTGCCCCTTCAAGCTCAGCAATCGTCTCTTTTTGAAGCAAGTCGGCCATTTGTTTATTGACGATGACGCTATGACCATCGCGGTCAACGAAGTGAATGCCTTCTTGCACCGTATTTAAAATATGTTGTACCGTCTCACGCGCTTGCTCCGTCTGTTCGTATAGCTCGATTTTTTGAAGGGAAATCGATATTTGTCTCGTTAAGCCGACATATTCTTGCACTTCCTCGTCCGAAAACGGTCCGCCAAAGCGACTGAACACTAAAATGGCTTGCACGTCGCTTTCATTCGAAAGAACAGGTAAAAAAATGTCGTGCACGTACATCGTCTCTTCATGATACCCTTTTTCCGATTCTGCCACTTCCCTTTTTAATACAAACGGCTTCTTTTGTTCAAACAACCGTTGATGCAATCCGTTGTATACGTACGTTAAAAATTGTTCGACTCCGTGCGGTGACAGGCCGAATGCCGCATACGTCTTTTCATCGTTCATAAGCACGATCATGCCGCGATCCGCTTCCATGACGCGCGCCATGTTGAAGACGATGCTTTGTAATACGTCTTGCCGATCGAGCGAATTCGATAAACTTTGTATAAAGTCGTTATATCGCTTTAATTCCCGTTCGCGCGCTTGCATCGCTTCAAGCGCTTGTTCGAGTTCTGCTTGTTGCACTTCTAGTTCATCTTGTTGGGCAAGCAATTCTTCGTTATGCGCCATTAACGTTTCTTCTTTCTCTTGAATGCTCGCTAACATTTTCCGAAACGCTTGGGCGAGCTTCCCAATTTCATCTTCGCGAGCGGTATGGACGACGTCGTCGTTATGCACTTGTTCGTCTTTTGCGATTTTTTCTGCCATGTTGGCGAGAGCACGAAGCGGGATTCCAATTTTTTTTGTCATGATGCGCGCAATGATAATAAGCAAAAATAACATGAAAAAGACGAATACGATAAACGCCGTTTGAGCCGTTTGCTGCTCGTTACTTAACTGTCGAAAGGCACCATCTAATTGGTCACTTAAGCTGTTTTTATACGTTTTCATTTGCAATTGAAATTGTTGAATGGATGCGGTGCCGCCATTTTCCGATAAGCTTAATACTTTTTTAATATTGCCGTTTTCAAACGCTTCAATCGCTTCCGGGACGAGACGTCCGAAATAATATTGCGCAAATTGGCGCGCTTTCACAATAAATTGCGTATCTTCTTTTGTTGTTGCTGCACTTTCTAACAGGTCAAGCGCGGTTTGAGCGTTTTCTTGTTCGCGGAAAATGCTTAACTTAAACTCTTTTCGGTTGAAGGCTAAATAGCCGCGCGCATCGGAAAACGCTTGGTTGAACGCTCGTTCGATTTCTTGTGCGTATTTCATTTTCGTTTCAATTTCGTTCTTTTTTTGTTCAAACGATGCGACTAACGATGATTGATACGCCGAAAGGGCAATCGCCCCGACGATAAAGATGACTAAAAATGACGCGACAAGTAAAACAAACTGTCTCACTAAACTTTGCCGAAAATAGTTACGCATCTTCTCCATGTAAAATCGCCTCAATTCGTTCCACTAATTCAAGCGGGCTGTACGGCTTTGCCATAAAGTAGTCGGCGCCGGCTGCCAGCACGCGCTCTTTGTCCGCTTGTTGACTTTTTGCCGATAACATCATAATCTTTACATGTTTTTTATCGGGCATATTGCGCACATGTTGAATGACTTCTAAGCCGGTATATATTGGCATCATGTAATCAAGCAAAATTAAGTCGTAATCGTTTTGTTTAATCATTTCAATCGCTTCTTCGCCATCGCACGCTTCGTCAATGTCGTGCCCTTCATCTTCGAGCGTATCGACGACAAGCATGCGCAACACTTCTTCATCTTCGGCTAATAAAATTTTCGCCATGATCGTCTCTCCCTTTCGATTTGTTTATATGTTTCTTTCACAATCGTGTACGATCGCTTGAGCCGCTCATGATATGTCGGCTCTTCCCATGCGTCCCACGTGTACGTATAAAACTGTTTTGCGTCGATCCAGCCATTTTGTTGTGCCGGATAGGAGAAGTCCTTTTCATATACACCGACGCGAATACGATCAATCGTTCGACTGCTCGCCAACCCTTCTTGCCACATATCGCCTATCACTTCATGCATGCTCGGGTCTTTGACGTTTAACAGCGCCCACGGAATGCGAATTTCATATCCATCTTTTTGTTTGCTCACACTGACGTCCGTTAACGAATTGTACGCTTCATCGTTCGGATTCGCTGTGCCAAACGTCATAACACCCGTTTCGTAAAAGTCGAACGGATACGTTTTTCCTTTAATTTGTAGCTTTTTATTGAGCGTCAAACGAATCGGATGATATACGCCGTTATTTTTTTTGTTCGCATATGGGAGGCGAGCAATCATTTGCAACATATGTCCATAATGATAATAGAACGAATCGTAATAACTATCAATCCATAATCGCCCTTCTTTTTCCCCACGTAGATGGAGAACGAAATCGACCCCTTCTGTCCGCACGTTCGGCACATCGAGAATCGTCGATTGTCCTTGATTAAGTATCGTATCAAACAATATATAGACGTCTTTGTCTTGCATAACAGTTGTGTCGTAACGAATGTAAACGTACCGCTCGTCGCTCGTCATATAAAGCGCGCGGCCGTGCTGTTTGAACGCAGGACGGATGCCGAGAAACTCCCAGTCTCCTTTTCTTCCATCTACTTTTATCATCATCGTTTCATTTTCGGTCGGATCAAAGCTAAGCAATCCGAATTGTTGCTCGTTCGTTTGGGCGTTGGACCAAAACGGACGCCGATCAGGATTGTCGTAGTCCATCGTGTTCCACGTTCGTTTAAACCATTCGTCTTGCCACGTAAAAATAAATCCGCCCGCCATTTGTTCATGGACGATATCTTCAAATAGTTTTTTGTTTATGAGCCCTTGTTGTTGTTCGGAATGAAATCCTTGATTCATGCCGTATACGTTGCGGTGCGTCATGCCGCGCGACGATGGCACGCCAAATTCGGCGACGACGATCGGTAGGCGATGCGCTCGTTTCATATCGTGCAAATAGCCGGCATAGTTGTTTTTCTCACCGCGATGATCGATGTAATTCACATATTTTGGCTCATAGTTTAAAAAGTCTGGATAATACGGATAAATGTGATACGAAGCAAATAAGCCGCCATGCATCGCTTTTGTCGCATATATGACGTTCGGATTGACCGATACGAAATCTTCTTTTTCTAACGGTTCGCTCGGATGCGTTAACAAATCGGTTGTCACCCAGTTTGTAAAGCTGACTGGCCGTTGCCAGCCGTACGTTTTCGTTTCATAAGCAATCGCTTCATCCATCATGCGCGCCAGCCAAATTTCAAACGGCGACGCTCCTTTCGTATATACGTATTCCCCTTGATAGTCGGGCAAACCAGCATGTTTTACATTCGTCGCATAAACGACGGTCGGCTCCCACTCGACACCGAAAATCCAGCCGAGCACATACGAGGAAATGTCGTATGGGTATATGCCGCTTGCATGTCCCGGGCGCGGAGCAATCGCTGCTTTCCCATGAACGATATCGATCGTTCGCTTTATTTCTGCGACAAACTCATCTGTATTTTCTTTTGCAAACGCATCGTTCGTGCGCAAAAACGTTTCTTCATTCACCCAAACTCCATGAAATAAATAAAGAGGGCGTTCGGCAATCATGTTGTATTCATAAAACGCTTCGTAAAACGCCGGTGGATGAATCGTATATACGCGAACGGCGTTTGCATGCATCGCGCCAATTTGTTTAAACCATCGGAAATATTGTTCTTTCGTAATCGCTGTTTCCCCCGGGAAATGACCCGGCTTTGCGATTCCCATATTCACTCCTTTTAACAGCACATTTTTCCATTTTCCGTTTTTATACACTTGTACATATTGCTCTCCGACTCGTCCAGCGAGTTGAATGCCATCGTCTGTTTTGGCGACCGCCCGCTCAACCGTCCGCTTTTCTTCGTCATGCACATGTTCCAAAATCGTTTTCATCATCGGGACGTACGCTTTCCAATAAAACGATGCGATGCTGTTCGGGTCATGACGCGTCGTCCATTTCCGCCATATATCGATGCCGACCGTTTGGTAAATGTTCGGGACATCGCCGTAATCAGCGTAATCGCCGCAAAAATAGTACGCATCGTACCGATTGTTGCGATGATGAACGATCGCTGGAAACGTTGTCGGCAACCCGATCGCTCGTAATTTTTCTTCCCCGCTTTTCGATAGCGAAAGGGTATACGTCGCTAACACTTCATCGTCATATAGCGGCTTGACAATATCAAACCAATACGAATACGGAATCGAGCCATCAATCCCGAGCTCTTTTTCCCCTTTGTTCGTCGGGGTAAACAGCACCCCTTGTTTGCCGATTTCTTTTTCATGTAAAATGACGAGCTGATCCGATTCATTGACGAGCACGTAACCCGGTCCGGTAAACGTATATCGTTTATCGTATTGTTTTTCGTAGTTTTCTCTTACCCAAACAGGTACTTCGTCATCTTCAAGCTTCGGGAAATAGCGGCCAATCCAGCCCGACCATTCGACGTTTAATAACGAATAAAACGTTTCGCGAACAGGTCGTTCCGTTGGGCTAGCAAACGAGTTAAACTCGGCAATGAGCGTTTTGTTTTCTTCAAACAGCGCATCGTGCAAGTGATTGACTTCTTGTTCTGTCAAACCGCCGTACACTTTTTTCGAACGTTTCCCTTTCTTTTTTTCAGCGGTGAAGTCATGTTCGTATACACCATACGTATCCGCTACGTAAATGACATCGTACTCTTGCAACGATTTTGGCCATGGACGTTCTTTTTTCGTTTTCGGTATAAAGCCAACGTAATCGGTTTTTACATCGTAACGCGTCCCGTCTTGTTTCACATATTTTTGTTGGTTTAATAGCCAAACGAGCCCTTCATGTTCACGATACGTTTCATCAGGAACGGTTTTATTGACAATAAGCGTGTGTAACGTTGTCTCGGGCTTTAGTTTCCATAACCAATACGGTGAAGAAATGGCAAGAAACATAAATAGTACGTATACAATGAGCCATCGTTGTCGTTTCATCATTTCGACACACCTTTTCTTTTCATTTCTCCCCAACCTTTTCTTTTTAAAAGCGCATCGACAATGCCTTCACAGCGCCATAATACCGTCAACGGACGATACCATAACGTCTCTGTAAAAGAGTAAAAAAAGAGGCGCACGACGTCGGATACGTTTGAAAATTTTCGAATCGTCCATTCTTCTAACAACACAGCCGCCATCGAGAAAATCGAGCCGTACAAAACGGAGACGAGAAATAGCAAAATAGCAAACTCGATATATACGTCGCCTAAGATGAGCGAAATGACGATGAGCATATATCCAATCAGCTCGACGACAGGTCCGAAAAATTCAATGAGTAAAAAATACGGCATCGAAATGAGCCCGATCGAGCCGTAACGCGGGTTAAACCACATGCGGCGATGAAGCCAAAGGCTTTCAAGCAGCCCGCGATGCCAGCGGCGGCGCTGTTTGCGTAAATCTGTCAGCGACTCTGGTGCTTCCGTCCAACAAACCGGATCGGGTACGTACACAATTTTTTTATTCGCGTTCGTTTCTTTCACTAGTCGATGAAGACGGACGACAAGCTCCATATCTTCCCCGACCGTATGCGCATATCCCCCGGCGCGAATGACCCATTGTTTTGAAAAGACACCGAAAGCGCCTGAAACGATGAGCAATAAATTGTGGCGGCTTAATCCGATACGTCCCATTAAAAACGCGCGCAAATATTCAATGACTTGCATAACGACGAGCGGTTGACGGGATAGCGCAATGCGCACGACTTCTCCTTTTTCAATGTCGCAGCCGTTGGCGATGCGCACACTTCCACCTGATGCGATCACTTCTTCATCTGAGTCGATAATCGGCTTCATCACTTTTAAAAAGGCGCGCCGCTCAATAACGGAATCGCCATCAATCGAGCAAACGTACGGATAAGATGAAAAATTAATGCCAGCGTTTAACGCATCCGCCTTCCCGCCATTTTCTTTATCGATCACAAATAAATGGGAAAACTTTCGCGAGCGATATACTGCCCGAACACGTGCCGTTGGTAGCTGTTGGCGAATGACGCGCTTCATTTCAACAAGGTCAAAATCTCGTTTCAATCGCTCAAGCGTATCGTCTGTTGATCCGTCGTTAATGACGACAATTTCATATTGCGGATACTCGATGCTAAGTAGCGACCGCACCGTCGCGAAAATGCCTGCTTCTTCATTGTAGGCAGGCACTAAAATAGAAACCGGTTTCGTATAACTGACATCGAGCATTTCTTCATACGGTTCCCATTCGTCCAATTCGTACATGCGGCGCAATTGAACGAACGAAACAACGAGTAAAAACGTATAAAACAAAATGACCGCCAGCATAAAATAAAAGACGAACATCGCTGCCATGTCAATCATGTTCTCGACCTCTTTCTAACCATTCAAGCGCCATATCGCGCGCGTAGCGGTCGTCTGATGTTTGCGCAATATGTTCGAGTATGTCCAGTCCGTTCGGCATGCGCAACAACGCTTCCGCCGCTTGCGACCGAACGGAAAATACAGCATCTTTCATTAACAAGACAATATGATCGACCATTTCTTGCCGGCGCGTACGTGCGCACAGTCGTAATGCCATTAAACGCTCTTGCCACACAGGAGATTGGAAATGAACGCGCAATTGTTCAACGTCGAGTGGATATGCCATTTGTGCCAACGCTTTTAATGCACGAACGCGATATTCGCTTTGTTCATGTCGAAGCAATGTACGTAAAAATGGGACGTGCGGAAACTTTTGCATAATGCCAATCATGTCAACGATCGCATATTGTATTTTTTCATGCCAATCGAAAAAATGATCGACCATTTTCGCAAACGTATCGTCGTCCATGCGCGATAAAATGAGGCGATAATCAAATTGCGTAAACGACTCGTCAACATGTTTCATATATTCATATACGTGCGGATGTTGAAAAAGCGCAAACATGTTCAATAGTTGACGCCTTTCCATCGTCGTCACACGTTTTTGTTCGTACATGTTCTCTAATTCGGGCAAGAGGGAGCGAATCTTAAAATCTTCAATGTAAAAGAGGGCGTTCATTCGTCTGCCGAGCCGGCGATGATACAATTGCTTGCGCAAATAGTCGGCAAAATACGTTTCAGCTAACGATGTCACGCGCGCGCTCACATCTCCGTTGGCGAGCACGCGGATAAAATGGTCGAGCAATTCGATCATCGCGACATATTGTGCAGACGATGATGGAGCGGGCACTTGTTCATCTCCGTACGCTACATAACGAAGTAACATCGGTTCGTACAATCGTTTGTACGTCTCTACTTCTTTTTTCCAACGCGCATCTTTTCTTTTTTGCACAATTAAATAAAGAAAAATGATTAGCAAAATGATCCATAATGTCACGACGATCAAACTAAATAACATAAGTGGATTCGACATCGTTAATTCATCCTCTTTAACATATGACGTATTCTTGCTTCAAGCTCGAGCAATTTAAACGGTTTCGTCATATAATCATCCGCACCAAGTTCAAGCGCACGCGCAATATCGCTTTCGCTTTTTCGCGCCGTTAACATAATAATTTTATAGCGCGATGAATTTTTTTGACTACGCAATTGTTGGAGCACTTCTAGCCCGTCTAATTTTGGCATGACGCCATCTAAAATGACGAGACACGGCTCTTTTCCTTCATGCCAATCGGATGACATAAATTGCTCTCCATCTTTAAACGTACGCAACTCAAGCGTCACTCGTTCTTTAGCAAACATTTTTTGTACGACATCCGCTACAATGGCACGCACGATCGCATCATCATCGACAATTGCCACTTTTACCGTGCGACGATACGACGTTTCTTGTTGTTTCGCTAAAACGACGCAGTTTCTTCCTGTATTTTTCGCCTCGTACAACGCAGAGTCTGCCAATTCAATCCAATATCCGATCGGTTTAGACGGGTCGTTCACTTCAGCAATGCCTGTCGAAAATGTGCAAAAAAACGTCGTTTCACCGCTTTGGAACGGCATGCGTTCAAATTGTTCACGCAATCGTTCGAACACAAGCAATGCTTCCCCTGCTTCTGTCGCCGGCAATAACACGACAAATTCCTCTCCGCCAAAACGAATCACGATGTCGCGCGCGCGTACGTTCGTTTGTAAAAATTGCGCAAATTGCTTAAGCACAACGTCGCCAATTAAATGGCCGTATTGGTCGTTTACTTGTTTGAAATGGTCGATATCAAGCACAGCTAAACAAAATGGTTCATGCGTGCGATGCCAGTCGCTTTTTAACTGCTCGTACGCTTGTTTTAAATACTTTCGGTTATAGACGTGCGTCAGTTCATCTAACAGAAGCAGTTCATCAATGAGTTTCTTCCGCTCAAGTTGTCGGCGAATGCGCACGATAAATTCATCGATCGCAAACGGCTTCGGAATAAAATCGTCCGCACCCATTTCGTAGCTTTTCATGCGCGTCTCTTTTCGGTCATCAATGCTCACCATAATCATCGGCACAAATTGTTGTTTTAATTTTTCTTTTAAAAACGTAAGTACCTCAAAGCCGGTTTTCGTTTGCATATGAATGTCGATGACGACGCAATCCGGGCGGACGTCATAAAAGGAAGCGACCGCTTTGATCGGGTCAGCAATAGCAACGACATACCATCCGCTCTGTTCGAGCTGCTCTTTTACATACATTAAAAACGACGGGTCATCATCAATGAGTAAAACGGTCGGTTCATCCCCTTTTTTCGCCCCTTGTTCGTTTGACGCAACATCACCTATTTGTTGCTCGTAACAAAGTTGAAAAAGCGGGGCGAGTCGCTCCTTCACATCTTCTGCTTTCCATTGCTTTTGTTCATCTTCGCCCCACTGTTCCATGAGTTGTCGTGCATAGTTGCCGATATCGTTCATGCCGATCATCGCTGCCGTACCGGCAATAGAATGAAGAAGACGATACACATCTTGATGGGCGATTTCTTCAACCGTTTCCCATTCTTCTAACCGTTTGCGAATATTTTTTAAAAAATGTTGGCGATATTTGTCGTAACGATCCATAACTATCCCCTACTATGTTATAAAATGTATTGATCGATCACCTGGACGAGTTCAGCAATTTCTGGTTTACTCACTTGCGCTGTCGCACCGACGCGTTCCCCTTTATGACGAAGGTCATCTGTAATAAGCGATGAGAAAATGACGACAGGTAAGTGTTTTAGTTTGTCATCTTCACGAATACGTTTTGTGAAATGATGACCGTCCATTTGCGGCATTTCAATATCGGTAATAACGAGCTGCACTTCGCTTTCAACTGGCTTTCCTTTTTCAACAATCGATTGTAAATAGTGAAGCGCATCTTCCCCATTTTCAAAAAACTCAACGTACACATAGCCCGCTTCTGCAAGCGTATCGTGAAGCAGTTTACGCAAAAGCGGGGAATCTTCGGCAACGATTAGTTTTTTATTCGATCGGTCACGTTTACCTAATTTTTTTACGCGATCGACGTTGATGCCTGATTGCGGGTTAATGTCTACGACAATTTTTTCAAAATCAAGCAATAAAATCATGTTTCCGTTTAATTTCACAACACCGATAATTTGGCTCTCTAATCCTTGATACATGTGCGACGGTTTTTCGATTTGCTTCCATGATATGCGGTGAATTTGTGTGACGTTATGGACGTGAAACACGACTTTTTGTTGATTAAACTGTGCGACAATATATTTATCTTGCGCTGGGTTTTGCGATGGTCCGAAACCGAGCGCTTTCGCTAAATCGATGAGCGGAAGCACCTCGCCGCGCAATTCGATAATGCCTTCAATGTACGGGTGGGCATGCGGTACTTTCGTCGGCGCGATCGGATGAATAATTTCTTTCACTTTAATGACGTTAATTGCAAAGCGATTGCCACCAATTAAAAATTCGACAATTTCTAGTTCATTCGTTCCACTTTCTAACAAAATTCCATGTTTATTTTCCATAAAACAGCCTCCATTACGACATCATTTATTGCTATTTTATCACATTTCTTATGTGCAACGAACAAATTTTAATATAAGTACTCGCTCACTTTTCGATTCGCGACGTTCGTGTCGATCGGGCAAAGGTCGGCATCGCGTCCGTATTGCCATATCCAGACGTTTGCGCGGCAGTTCGGCACATGCGGACGAAATGTTGGCGCTTTTGCCGCAGATGTCGTTCCCGAACGAGGATAAGAGCTCCATATGATCGTCTGTTGGGCGACGCGCTCATCATTTTTTATCGCTTCACAATACGCCTCACGAAACGCACCAATCGTCGGATTGGCATACATGCCCGGACGATAGCCGCTCGGATAAAACGTATCGACCCATGCGCGAATCCACGCTTCATCGACTTGAAATTCATCTTCAATATTAGCAAAAATGGCGGTATTGTTCGGAATACGTAATCTTCGCGCATGGAAAATGGCGTTTCGCGCTGCGATTTTCCCCCTTTCATATTGCGTCGCCTCACGAAATGCATTGTAAATCGGAGCAATTTTCACCCCTCGTCCACGAATAAAAGCGATTTCTTCTTGCGTCAAACCGTCTGACACGTTCGGAACAGTCGTCACATATCTTCCCCAAAATTGCGGAAAGCCGTATTGTTGCCGCACGCATGTAAATAACGTCTCCGTCACTTTCGCTGCTGAATCAACACCCCACATGCATCATTCCCCCTTGTGCGCGTTTCTTTCCATATATATGCGAATGATACATGTCTAAACAAAACTTTCAACTTATATAAATATTACTTTATTCCTAGGTAAAAATCACTATAATAAAAATAGAGAT